>JAPOWL010000456.1 GCA_026707615.1 Acidobacteriota bacterium
AGCTCCTGGGACGGTGGGGGCTGGGGCCGACCCGGAGCCTGCGACGGGTTGGCGGCGCTGGCGCGAGCGCAGACTCCCGACGCGACCGCAAGGTCGCGCTCGCTCCGGGCGGGTCGAGGCCGGTCCGAGAATTGCAGGCACGTCGAAGAGGACACCAATGAGCGTTCCCGATCCCCGGATCAAGCTCACATACCGGGACTACGCGAACACGCCGGACGACGAGCGCTACGAACTGCTGGACGGAGAGCTGATCAGGATGACCGCGCCGGCGGAGATTCACCAGCGCGTGTCCATTCTGCTGGGCTGGCGACTGATCGAATTCGTAACCGAGAACGGCCTGGGGCGGGTGTACCAGGCTCCCTTCGACGTCGTCCTGTCCGACACGGACGTGGTGCAGCCGGATCTGCTGTTCGTCTCGAACGAGCGCGCTCACGGGGTCACCGCCGCCAACGTGCAAGGCGCCCCGGACCTCGTTGTGGAGATCCTGTCTCCGTCGTCGGCCGAACGCGACCGGACGCTCAAGCGCCGGCTGTACGCCCGGCACGGAGTGCGCGAGTACTGGATCGTCGACACGGACGCAAGAACTGCGACCGTGCTGCTGCTCCGGGACGGGGGTTTCGAGGCCGCGGCCACGTACGGCGAGGGTGAGACCCTGAAGTCGCCCACGTTGCCGGGCTTCGCGCTGGATGTCGCCGCCTTGTTCCAGTAGTCACGCCTACCAGGCAGCGCGGGCTCCGTTTCATCGCTCAGGGTGCTTGCCGCGGACGGCACGGCCATCTTGACTACGATCGATGCTACGATTCGCCGATGGCGATCAACATCGCGCACAGGCGCGATCTCGACGAGCGAGTCGAGCGCCTCGCGTCCCGGCTGGGCCTCCGCGGGCGCGGGCGCAAGACGGCCGTCATAGAGCGGGCTCTGACCGCGCTGGAGACGCAGGAGGAGGGTGCTGCGCCGGACCGGGCGGCCATTCGTTCGTCCCTCGAGCGTTACGCGAAGGATGGCCCCCGGCTGCGCGCGCGCCTGGGGCATCTCGATCCCGGCGACGGCCGGCCCCTGTCGCAGGTTCTGCAGGATGCGCTCTACGACGATTGGGGGCTGCCGCAGTGATCGTCCTCGACACGTCGGCCATCGTCGCGATCCTTCTGGAAGAGGAGGAGGCGCCGGCTTTCCGGGCGGCGATCGAGAACGCCCGCCGCGCGCTCGTATCGGCGGTGTCGACGGTCGAGTTGACCGCGGTCGCGGGCCGCGATGAGGCGCTGTCCGCCGCAGCTCGCTCCTTCCTGCGCGAACCCTTCGTCATCGTGGAACCGGTCGATCGGGATCAGGCCGCCATCGCGATCGACGCCTACCGCCGGTTCGGCAGGGGACGCCACCCGGCCGCTCTCAACCTCGGCGACGTCTTCTCGTACGCCCTCGCTCGACGGCGGGGGCTGCCGCTGCTCTTCAAGGGCGACGGCTTCTCGCGGACCGACATCCCGAGCGCGACCGACGCGCAGCAGTCCTGATTCCAGCGCTGCGCGTCGCCGCGGAGTACGGCATCATGAGGCGCGGCGACTTGCGGCAGGGCCGCGAGCCGCGAGCGATGAACCCGGGTTGGAAGGGAGCGAATGCCATGCTGAGGGCACTGGCGCCAGCGTGTGTAGGCATCGTCGTCGTGCTCCTGGGGCTGTCCGGAGGCGGCCCGGCCGGATCGGGCCTGGAGCTCGAGCTGACGGCAGCCGGGCAGGATCGGGAGTTCGTACCAATCACCGATGCGATGCTCCGCGATCCGGACCCCGCGGACTGGCTGATGGCGTACCGCACCTACGACTTCCAGGCCTTCAGTCCGCTCGACCAGATCACGCGCGAGAACGTCGGCCGGCTCCAGCTCGTCTGGATGCGCGCGATGGAAGAGGGAGCGGTGCAGATCCGGCCGCTGGTCTACGACGGCGTGATGTACGTCGCCCAGCCCGGCTACGACCACCTGCAGGCGATCGACGCGACCACCGGCGACCTGATCTGGGACTACCAGCGGGAGCAGCCGGACGACATCCGCCAGTACGGTCAGTTCGGCAACCGCACGCGGCACCTCGCCCTGTACGGCGAGCACCTCTACCACCTGACCGCCGACGCGCACATCGCCGCCATCGACGCGCGCACCGGCGAGCTCGATTGGGAATCCCGCACGGCGGACTACCGGCAGGGCATCAGCCACTCGTCCGGCGCCGTGATCGTCAAGGGCAACGTGGTCAGCGGACGCACCTGCAGCCCCTCGAGCCTGGAGGCGCGCTGCTATGTGGCGGCCCACGACGCGGGCGACGGGGCCGAGCGCTGGCGCACCTACACCGCGGCGGGGGCCGACGATCCCGGCGGCGAGACCTGGGGCACGCTGCCGACCGCCAACCGCGTCCACGTCTCTCCGTGGGGCGTCCCCGGCAGCTTCGACCCCGAGCTGAACCGCATCTTCTGGGGCGTCGCGGTGCCGCTGCCCTATCCCCGGCTGGTCCGGCGCGGGACCTGGGACGTGGGCGACCGCTCGCCGTGCGAGCTGTACTCCAACTCGACCATCGCGATGAACGCCGACACCGGCGCCATCGACTGGTACTACCAGTACCTGCCGTGCGACGACTGGGACCAGGACTTCGTGCAGGAGCGAACGCTCATCGACACGGTGGTCAATCCCGACCCGGAGGCGGTGCGCTGGATCAACCCGACGTTGGCCGGCACGGCGGAGGAGCGGAAGGTCGTGGTCGTGCTGGGCGAGCCGGGGGGCCTGTTCGTCAACGACCGCGAGACCGGCGAGTTCCTGTGGGGCGACCCGTTCCCGTTCGACAGCACCGAGCGGTTCGTGATCTCGGACGTCGACGTGGAGACCGGGACGACCTACATCAACATGGACCTGGTGGCGCGCGAGGAGGGCGACCAGTTCATCATCTGCGGCCACAACGTGAAGGGCTGGTGGTCGTGGTCGTACAGCCCGGTGACCGGGCTGCTCTACGTCCCGATCAACCGCTCCTGCCTGAACCAGACGACGAACTCCCGCACGGTCTCGGGGGCCAGCCCGCGGTTCACGATTCCCGATCCGGACATCGGTCCGGACGGCGACCTGACCGAGGTGCGGGCGCTCGACATCTCGACGGGCCGCGAGGTGTGGCGCTACAGCCAGCGCGCGCCGAATGCCGGCACGACGCTGGCGACGGCGGGGAACGTGGTCTTCTTCGGCGACTCCAACCGGCGGTTCCGGGCCTTCGACGCGGAGACCGGCGAGGTGCTCTGGGAGACGATCCTGGGCAGCCAGATCAGCGGCTATCCGGTGACCTATGCGGTCGACGGCCGGCAGTACCTGACGGTGCCGGTGGGCGGGACCGGCAACCGTCTGCAGACCTACGCGCCGGAGATGGAGGCGCCGACCGGGAGCAACATGCTGGTGACGTTCGCGTTGCCATAGGCGGGGCCGATTCCGTTCGCCGGGCCTATAATCGCGCCCCACGCTGGTGAGACCGCCGGGAAGACAGGGAAGCCAGGGAGACGCACCGAATGCCGAGACAGACGAGCGCGGGACACGCTATCGGAACCGGCGCCGGACGGGCGTCGCCAGGAGCACGGCGCCTGGCGGGCGTCGCCAGCCTGGCCCGCCAATCGTCGCCGGAATGCTCCGCTCGGCGCGCGGCCAAGCCTGCGGGAGTCCGCGCCGTTCTGCGGCACGGACTCCTGGCCGCCGTCTCGGTAGCCCTGAGCATCGCCGCGCCGGCCGAGGGCCAGCCCGCGGAGGGCGGCGCCTTCCGCGACGCGCAGACCGCGAGCGGACGCACGGCCTACGGCCGCTCCTGCGCCTCCTGCCACGGGGCCACGCTGCGGGGCGCCGCGCACGGACCGGAGCTGACGGGGCGCGGCTTCCTGAGCAACTGGGGATCGCAGACCGCGGCGGCGCTGTACGAGTACGTGCGGGCCGAGATGCCGCCGGGGCTCGGCGGGTCGCTCTCGAACGCCGCCTACCTGAACATCGTCGCCTACCTGCTGCAGGAGAACGGCCACGCGGCGGGACCGCAGGCGCTGACCGCCGATGCCGGCGCGATCGTCGGCGAGCCCGGCGCCGTCCCGGCCGCGGGCGCACCTCTCGCGGCCGATGCGTCCGACGCGGCGGCGTCCGAGGAGCCCTCCGACCTCGACGCGGTGCCGGACCTCCGCGCCTTCGTCAACCGCGAGGTCGCCGACTTCACGCCAGTCACCGACGAGCTGCTCCGGAACCCGCCGGCCGAGGACTGGCTGACCTGGCGGCGCACCCGCGACAACCAGGGCTACA
>JAPOWL010000690.1 GCA_026707615.1 Acidobacteriota bacterium
CCGCGTGCGGTTGGGTCGGCGCCATCGTGCGTCACGAAGCAGGCCACCGGGCGGCGGGGAAGAACCGCGCGACGCTCCTCGCACCGGTCGAACGCGCTGCGGACCCCCTGAATCCGGATGAGGCCTTGCAACGGCGCCAGTTGCTGCGGATGCTGCTGGAGGCGATCGATCAACTGCCGCCGACGTACCGTGAGGTCGTGCTTCTGCGGGATGTCGACGAACGGCCGGTTGCCGAGGTCGCCCGTGAGCTGAACATTTCCCGCTCCAACGTGGCGGTGCGCCTGCACCGGGCTCACAACCGTCTGCGCCGCCGGCTCGTGCAGTCGCTCCAGGCTCCAACGGCCAACCCGCCCTCGGGCGCGTCGCCATAGGTCCTCCGTCCCTGACGGCGGACATGGCCATGCCGTGTGTCGGCGGTCACCTGAAAGCGCGTTTTCTCGACACCGTCGGCAGACCCGACCCGTTGCGTTGTTCTTCTTGAAGAAGGAGGATGATGGCTGTGGCGGCGTCCACAGCCTCCGGGCTGGCGGGCCGCAGCTCGTTCGGGTAGCGTTGGCAGCGGGCTAGACGTGGGGTGAGGGCCCGGCAAGGCCGCCGGACCCTCGTGACCGCCCCGCGCTCCGACACAACGAGCCGGTCGGTGCTGTCCCCACGGTTCGACCGCGTTGTCCAGTCGGAGACCGCCCCGCGTGCTCCGACGCCGTGGATGTCCCGCTCCGCCAGCGCCGCAACCGTCCGCGGTGACGACGGCACCCGGGCGGCCACGACGCGCCACGCGGCGCGCCTCACAGCGGAGCGGCGTAGTCCAACTCCAGCAACCCGTCGCTTGGACGCATCACCCTACTTCTCGACGACGACGAACTCCCCCCAGGCGTCCATCAGCACGCGACGCTTCGCGAGGAGGTCGCCACGACGGTACGCCCGCTCGACCCCGGAGCCGACCGCATGGGCCAAGGCCGTTTCGACGACGGCGAAGTCGTGGGCCGTCTCCTCGGACACCCAATCGCGGAACGATGAGCGGAAGCCGTGGATCGTGCCGGCAATGCTCTGCACCGTTCGGGTCAGCCCCATCTGCGACAGGGCCCGGCCGGTGCGCTCGGAGGCGAACACGAACCCCCCGCTGTGCAGCCCGCGTCGCTCGTCGAGGATCGACAAAGCCGGGTCGCTCAGCGGCACGACGTGCGCCCGCTTGCCCTTCATGCGTGCGGCGGGTATCGTCCAGGTTCTGCCACCAAGGTCGATCTCGTCCCACCGCGCCCCGCGAGCCTCAGCCGACCGGGTGGCGGTCAGCACCAGAAAGGCGGCGCAGGCTCGAGCCGAATCCGCAGCGCGACTGCCGAGAATGCTGCGGTAAGCGCTCGGAACGTCGCGGTAAGGTACCGCCTCGTGGTGCCGCCTGACGCGCTCCTGGATCGGGAGAGCCGCCTTGATGCCGCCGTTCGCGGCGACGTTCTCCGAGACGTGGCCGTGGGCCAGGCACCACTCGAAGACGGCGCGTAGTCGCTGGAGCGCCTTCCGGCTCTCGGCCGGCTTCGAGGTCCAGACGGGCTTGAGCACGGCGATGATGTCTTGGCGGCTGATCGCGTTCACGCGACGCCCGCCGAGCACCCTGAGGACGTCGCAACCCCGAAGCGGCTGCATGAACGCTCGGGCACTGCTCTCGGACCACCGCCCGCGATTCGCCGCCAACGTCGCCTCGGCGGCGTCCCGGAACAGCGGCTTGAGGTTGTGGGGAACCGTGAAGGGGTCACGGCCATCGAGCCGCGCGGCCCGGCGGTTGGCCGAAGCGATGGCCCGCGCCTCGGCGAGCGTCCGCAGGGGCCATCCACCGAGCCCGCGGTCGACGCGCTTGCCGTTGACGGTGAGCCGCTGCACGAACGCCCGCGAGCCGGACGGCTGCACGACGACGAACAGCGTCTTGCAGTCCGCATCCCCGTGGCGCCCGGCCGGCAACGTCCCGATCCGCTTCTGGGTCAGCTTCATCGCACTTTCCATGAACCATGTTCTCCACGAACCATACCACGTTCTGGTCGCATTTCAGGCGGGATTCACGCGGACGTGCGTGGATCCATGGAGACGTGACAATCGCAGTAACTGGCAGTTATGTTGACTTTTATTTGGACAGCATGGGAGTGATTCGGACTTCCAGTGACCCTCTTAATTTAGTTCGCCTGGTACTACCAGCACTTGAACGACCATTGGGATCTCGATCACCCGTTCGAACGCCTGTTGCTCGACACGGCCGTCGCGCCGGATCCGGCGGTCGTGCCCTGGATCAATCCGCGGCTGCGGCACGGAGAGGTCCGCAAGGTCGTCACCGGCATACCCGGCAAGACCGGTGTCGTCTACACGCTCGACCGCGAAACCGGCGAGTTCCTGTGGGCGACGCCGACGGTCACGCAGAACGTGATCAGCGGCATCGACGGCGCCACCGGCGCGGTCACGGAGAATCCGGAGGTCGTCTTCACGAGCCCCGGACAGACGGTGCTGGCCTGCCCGACGCTGGTGGGCGGCAAGGACTGGGAGGCGGGAGCCTACAGCCCGGAGACGGGGCTGATGTACTTCCCGCTGCGCAATGCCTGCGCGCGGATGATGGCCACGGCCGGGAGCGACAGCGTGGCCACGTCGCTCTATGCGCTCGCCGTCCGCAGCGAGCTGGCGCCCGGCACCGACCAGCTCGGCACGGTCCGGGCCATCTCCCCGGAGACCGGCGAGACCGCCTGGACCTACGAGCAGCGGGCCGCCACCACGTCGCTCGTCGCAACCGCCGGCGGGCTCGTCTTCGGCGGCGACCTCGGCGGCCGGTTCCGGGCCCTGGACGCGGAGACCGGCGACGTGCTCTGGGAGGTAAACCTGGGCTCGCCCATCACCGGGTTCCCGATCTCGTTCGCGGTCGACGGCCGGCAGTACGTCGCCGTCAGCACCGGCAGCTCGCGCACCCTGGTCTACTTCGCGCCCCTGACGCCGGAGCTGCGCCCGAGCATGGGCAACAACCTGTTCGTCTTCGCCCTGCCGGAGTGACCGGGGCCGGAGCGACCACCGTTGCGGCGCGCGGGATGCGCCGCGGCTAGTCGCTCCCGCGCGTCGAGCGCGCCGCGCGGGTCGCGGCGGACCCGTCGACGCTGTGTCGCTTCGGGCGGCCCTCAACGGCGTCGCGAACCACCGGGGAGGCCCGCGCCCGCACGATGCGGCGCGCCGGGATGACGACCGTGGTCCCGCTGACGGGGTCGCGTCCGCGCCGCTGGCGCCGGGTCTCCACGACGAGCTTGGCGACCTTGGGGATCGAGAAGCAGCCTTCGTCCGACAGCTCCCGCACGCACAGCCGCCGCAGCTCGTCCAGGAACTCGCGGGCGTCGTCGCAAGTGAGCGATCTCCCGCCCGTGGTGCGGGCGCGGGCCTCGAAATGGCTGGCCATGTGCCTGCAGACCTGCGCCTTGGTCATTGCGGAATCGTCCCCCCATGCCCCTCGACGAGCCGCGTCCCGGCGACGCCTGAGCGCTAGCCGTAGACTCGGAGCATATCGGAAATGGCATGAGGTTAGGATGAAGATGTTGTGTTTAGGCGTGTGGTATACGTAAAATCAGGCTCGACAGCAACACGAAGCGCCGAGGAGGCCGCCCGCGGAGTTCGAGGATGGGCGGACCGGCCGGCGGGGTTAGGGGAATCGGTGCCGACAGCGAGAGGGATCGGACACGCGAAGCCCGACGGCGGGCTGAGGCGCGAGATCGAGACGCTGCGCGGACGCATCTCCCGGCTGAGCGCCGCGAGCGTGCGCATCAGCTCGAGCCTCGACGTCGAGACCGTGCTGCGCGAGATCGTCGGGAGCGCCCGCGCCCTGACCGGCGCACGCTGCGGCGGCATCGTCACGATCGACGACGCCGGCGAGCCCCAGGACTTCGTCTCGCAGGGCATCACGCCGGACGAGCATCGGCAGGTGACGCAGTGGACCGACGGACCGGGGTTCTTCGAGCACCTCCGCGACCTCGAGGCCCCCTTGCGGCGGGCGGACCTCGCCACCTACCTCCGGGCGCTCGGCTACAGGCCGTTGCCGGTTCTCTCCGGGAGCCTGCAGGCCACCCCGATGCGCCATCGGGGGCGGCGGCTCGGCACCTTCTGCCTGGTCGAGAAGGAGGGCGCGGGGGAGTTCACGAGCGAGGACGAGGAGCTGCTGGTGCTGTTCGCCTCCCAGGCGGCGACGGCGGTCGCCAACGCCCGTGCGCATCGCGACGAGCGGCGGGCCCGCGCCCGCCTCGAGGCCCTGGTGGACACCTCGCCGG
>JAPOWL010000107.1 GCA_026707615.1 Acidobacteriota bacterium
CGTCGTAGATGTAGTGGGCGATGCCCTTGTGCACCTTGTCGCTGATGTGGGCGGCACCGAACTCGGCCGTCGGCATCTCGCCCAGCGACAGGGAGACGACGCGCGTGATGTCGCAGGCGAACGCCGCCGCGATGATGTCGGTGAAGGCGTCGAAGCGCCGGTCGTACTGCTCGAACGAGCCGGCGGGCCGCGGGGGCGCCTCGCAGGCGAGGGTCGCCAGACCCTCGAGCCGGTGGCCGAGGCGCTCGACGAGCCCGAAGTGGGCCTCGACCCGCGCGCGGCCGGCGGCGTCGAAGCGCGGCGCGAGGGCGCGGTACTCGCGGTAGGCGAAGTCGAGCGTCGTCCGCCGCCGCGTGCCGACCGCGTCGCCGGACGAGGCGGGCCCGAAGACCCGCTCCCAGGCGCGGAGCGGCGTGTTCTCGGCCGGCAGGCGCACTCCGCCCGCGTTGTAGCTGATGGGGCGCCCCGCCTCGAGCGCCGCGTCGACGGAGAGCTCCAGCGACGGCAGCCGGTCGGGGCGCGCGATGTGCGCGGCGACGAGCTGGTCGATCGAAGCGGAGGTCGAGCGGGTGTCGCGTCCCGCGAAGTCGGCGTCGTTGCCGGTCCACGAGTGGATCCACCCGCGGTCGTGCCGGTTGCCGCCGCCGTCGAGCTCGGCCGTCCCCAGCGAGAGCCCGTCGAGGGCGAGCACGCGCCACCGGTGCGGGTGGAGCGGCGCCAGCGGCGCGCTGAACGCGCCGGCGGGCAGCGGGCCGAGGTCGAGCTCCCACGGCCGGTCCTCGGCCGCGCCGGCGGGTCGCATACGCCAGTCGGCGTACGGCCACCCGTGACAGTGGCTGATGACGAGAAGGCGGCGCGGCGGCCCGGCCGGGGCCTGGGCCAGCGCCCGCACCACGCCACCGGGCCAGCCGGCCCCGAGCGCGGTCAGGGCACCCATGCGGAGGATCTGTCGTCGCGGGATCATCGGGCATCTCCCGGCGCGTCTGCGTCTGCGCCAGCGCCGAACCGGAACAGGTCGCTGGTCGCGATGGACACCAGCAGGTCCTTGATGGAATCGTCTTCGCGGAAGCGGCGCCGGATCGGCTCCAGGGCGGGCTCGGACGACGCGATCCGATCGCCCAGCGCATAGCGCGTCCAGTGCAGCGCGTAGCAGTCCCGAACGCGGCGGCTGGCCCCGAGTTGCCGCGCGAAGTCGACGCCGTCCGTGAAGGTCAGTGTCTCGCCGCCCGGAAGGTGAAGCGTCCCGCTCGCGTCGACCGGCTGGCCGTTGTCCTCCGCGCGCCACGCCCCGAGCGCGTCGTAGTGCTCGAAGGCGAAGCCCGGCGGGTTGATCCGCCGGTGGCACGATGCGCACGCGGGGCGGTCGGTGGCCGTCGCCGTCCGCTCGCGGTTGGTGCTCTCGACGGCCAGCGTGTCGGGCGGCAGCGCGGTCTCCGCCCCCTGGATGGGCGTGCCGAGGTGCATGCACGCGATCCGCTCGAGCACCCGCACGCCGCGCAGGATCGGCCCCGGCTGCACGGCGTAGGCGCCCACCGCGAGCACGGCCGGCAGCGTCAGGACGCCGGCCCGCTCGGCGGGCGGGAACGTGGCCGGGTAGAGCGTCAGCGAGTCCTTGCGCCCGATGGAGATCGCCACGAACTCGATCGGCCGCGTCACGGGGGTTCCGCCGGGGTCGCGCACGGCGCCCGCTCCGTGGATCGGCGCCGTGGCGTCCGACAGGTACCCGTGGTGATCGGTCATCAGGGCCGTGAACGTGCCGTCGCCGTCGAAGACCGTCCGCTCGACGAACAGCCCCGCCTCGAGCAGCAGCGAGTGGCGCACGGGGCCGAGGATGGTCGGCCACTCGATGTCGTCGTCGTTGGCCTCGCCCATGCGGGGCGCGATGCCGAAGCGCGGCCCGAACGCCCGGCGCGCGGGGGCGATGAGCAGCACGTCCTCCGTGCCCAGCCACTGGTGGTGGAAGCGGACCACGGCGGGCCGCGCCTTCGGGTCGTCGAGCATGCGCCGCGCCTGCCGCTCGACGCCGGCCGCCGTCGCCAGCTCGCCCGCCTCGGCGGCGGCGAAGAGCTCCGCGTCGGGCATCGAGTCCCAGAGGAAGTACGAGAGGCGGGAGGCGAGCGTCCACGGGTCGGCGCCGGACCCCGCCTGGTCGGCGCCGGGACCCGCCTGGTCGGCGCCGGGACCCGCCTGGCCGGCGCCGGAGCCGGCCCGGTCGCCGTCCCCGCGCCCGCCCTCGGCGCCCGGCTCCACCCGGAAGTGGAACGCGGGAGCCTGGAGGATGCCCGCCACGGTGAGCGCCACCGCCTCGTCGAGCGGTCCGGCGCCGCGGTTGGCCTGCCAGAAGTCGCGCAGCCGCTCCCGTTCCGCCGCGCGCAGCGGCCGACGGTAGGCGCGCCGCGCGAAGCGCTCGATGCTCGTCCCGGCGCAAGCCGCCTGCTCCGCGGCGGGCAGCTCCGCCCACCCCTCGCACGCGAAGAAGGTGGGCGAGAGGAGCGCGTAGGACGCGAAGTGCATCGCCGCCAGGTGCAGCTCCTCCACCTGGTAGGACGACGGGTTCTGCCCCTGGACGATCCCCTCGAATCCCTCCGAGCCGGGCTCGGCGGGGAAGCGCCACGGCCACGGCGGCGGCGGAGGCGGCGGCAGGAACACGCCCTTGCTGGCCGCCCGCCGCGGGCTCAGGCGGTCCGCCAGTTCGGTCCGCGCCGGCCACCCCTCGCTGTCCCGCGGGAAGCCCAGCAGGTCGGCGATCGTGTTGTTGTACTCGGCCGGCGTCAGTGCCAGCGGCGGCGTGCGCAGCGCGGGCTCCGTGGCCGGGGCGCCCGCGCCGCCCGCCGGCTCCGCGGCTGGCGAGCGCTGGTTCGGATGCGGCTCCGTAGCGGGGGGGGCCGGGATGGCCGCCGATTCCTCGGCGGTCGCCGCGACGGCCCGGGTGCCGGCCTCGCCGCGCGTCCCGCTCCACGCTTCCGGCGCGGCGTCGCCCGCCCAGAACGCAAGCGCCAACGTGAGAACCGCAGCGCGCTTCATGGATCGGTACCTCGCGAGGAACTCCTCATCCGTTCAGACGCTGGCCAAGGACGCGCGGACGGCGCATTCTCCCGCAGCCGCGAGAGTGGTGGCAAGCAGTGCCGTGGCGGCAACGGCCCGGTCGCGGGCGGAGCCCATCGCCGGGCGCGTTGCCTCATGGGCGGAGACGTGCGACAGTGGAGCGCCCGGCGTTGCGGTGTCCGCCGCGGCCGTCGGAGGCGTGCGACACCGGCGGGCGCGAGGCGCGGGAAAAACGCCGATCGGACGTCTCACGGCGAGTTGCGTCGGTCGGCGCCGTGCGGCCCGCCGTGTCCCGGCGGCCAGGACTCTCGCGACGGAGGTCATCATGTTCTCAGCCACACGGCATCGTTCCAACCGGCGACCGGCGGTGGCTCTCCTGGTGCGCGCGGCCGCGGTCCTGACTCTCGGCGCCGTCACCCTGGTCCCCGCCGCCGCGGCGGCCCAGTACGGCGCCACCGACGGCGAGTGGCGCAGCTACGGGGGCGACCTCGGCAGCACGAAGTACTCGCCCCTGGATCAGATCGACGCCTCGAACTTCGCCGACCTCCGCCTGGCGTGGCGCTGGACGTCGGCCGACGAGGCGCTGGACCTCGAGGCGATGAGCGAGGGGCGGCCCCGCTTCGGGTTCCGGATGTTCCAGGCGACCCCGCTGATGGTGGGCGGCGTGCTCTACATCTCGACCGCGCTGCACCAGGTGGCCGCCATCGACGCCGCCACCGGCGAGACGATCTGGGTGCACGACCCGCAGGCCTACCTCGCGGGGCTGCCGACCCACTTCTACAACTCGCGCGGGGTCGCCTACTGGTCGGACGGCGACGACGAGCGCATCTTCTTCGGCACGAACGAGGCCTACCTGATCGCGCTCGACGCGAAGACCGGGGAGCCGGTGGCGGAGTTCGGCGACGACGGCCGCGTCGATCTGATGGAGGGCATCCCGCGCGCCGTCCGGGGCGGCACCAACCACCGGGGCCGGAACCTCATGGGCGTGGCGTCGCCGCCCATCGTCGCGCGCGACGTCGTCGTCACCCCCAACATCATCTCCGACGAGGCCATCACGCAGGAGGCGCCGCCCGGCTGGGTGAAGGGCGTCGACGCGCGGACCGGCGACGTCCGCTGGATGTTCCGCACCGTGCCCCAGGGCGACGACTTCGGCGCCGAGACGTGGGGCAACGAGTCGTGGCGCTACTCGGGCAACACCAACGTCTGGTCGATGCTGACCGCGGACGAGGA
>JAPOWL010000064.1 GCA_026707615.1 Acidobacteriota bacterium
GGGGCGCATCGCGGTTCCGTCGGCCCTGCCGCTCATCGCCGCGCCTCGCGGACGAGGTGACCGAGCTCCGGCAGGATCAGCCGCGTCATGGCCAGACGCACGGCGTTCTCGGAGCCGGGGAGGCTGATGACGATCGTGCCGCCGGCGAGACCGGCGCAGGCCCGGCTGAGCATCGCCGCCGGCCCGATCTCCTCGAAGCTGAGGGCGCGGAACAGCTCGCCGAAGCCGTCGATGCGCTTGTCGAGCAGGCCGGCGAGCACCTCGTAGGTGCCGTCGCGCCGGGTGATCCCGGTGCCTCCCGTGGTGATGACGACGTCGACGTCCGGGTCGCCGATCGCGCGCGTGACGGCTTCTCGGACGCGGTCCGCATCGTCGGTCACGATGGTCTTCCCCGCCACGTCGTGGCTCTCCCCCGCGAGGAGCTCCACGATGGCGCGGCCGCTCCGATCGGTTGCCTCCGTGCGGGTGTCGCTGACGGTCACGACGACGCAGCGCGTGCTGGCGGGGCCTTCGGCTCGGTGGGCGATGTAGCTCACGCCGGGGATTATAGCGACGCGCCGGGGCGGTTGCCGGCGGGGAGGGGCCAGCGGCCGACGAGCGGCGCGCCGCGGCCCGTAGCCTGCGGGGCGGTGGGGGCGCGGGGGCGCGGGGCTCGGGTATACTGGAGCGTTCGGGCCCTCACGCACGCGCCCTTAGCTCAGCTGGATAGAGCGTCTGGCTACGAACCAGGAGGCCGCAGGTTCGAATCCTGCAGGGCGCGCCAACCTCGTCCCTCGCGAGCGGGCATCACGCACAGGACGAAACGGGCAAAGAAAAAGGGCCCCGGCCCAGCGGGCCGGGACCCCGTGTCCGTCTGGGTGGCGTTGGGTTACCCCCGCTGTCGGGGTCCCCCGTCGTTACGCCACAGCGTTACGCTGGAGGCCCCTACGAGGACGCCACCTCCCTCGGACAGGTACTGGCATCGTCCACTGGATCACCTCCTTGCTTGGGCGTACCCGCCACGGCGGGTCCCAACCCGCCCGGCCCGCCGGCCGCCCAGGACCGGCGCGCCGCCGCGTCCGATCGCGGCATGTCCGTACCGCAAGTGTGCCACAAAACGCCGCGCCGTGCAGCCGCGCCCTCGCGAGGGCGTCAGCGGCGGCGGAACGGGAAGTCCAGGTGCACGCGCGCCAGCACCCGGAACGAGTAGTTGTAGTCCTTCTCGATGCGGTGCGCGCGGGCCGATCCCTCGAGCGAGACGCCCTCCGCCTCGTAGAAGACCCTCGCGAGGCCGACCTCGCCGTAGTGGCGGGTGGGGCGGAAGACCGAGCCGTCCCGGAGGCGCGAGCCGTAGTTGAGGTCGCCCTCGTCCTTCAGCCAGAGGCAGCCGCTCCAGAAGATGAAGTGCCCGCGCCAGCCGCCCTTCTCCGCCGCGGCCCGCACGAACAGGCCGTGGCCGTGGGAGCCGGCCTCCGGGTCGCCGCGAGCCGGCACGTGCTTCGACCACATCAGGTAGGCCTCGACGGAGGAGGCGTCGAAGAGGCCGATGGGGGGCTCGACCACGAGCCCGGGACCTGCCGCGAGGCTGTCGGCAACCGGCCCGGCGTCGAAGAGCTGCCCTCCCTCGTGCACGTGGTGGAGCTGGTAGGCCACCGCTATCGGGAACGGCGTGCCGAGCGGCAGCCGGCCGCGCAGGCCGACATCGAAGCGCTCCCGGTGCTCGGCCGTGTTGAGCCGCTGCCAGTTGATCCAGGCGTCCTGCTCGATGCGCCGCGCGTCGAGCTGCCACTGGAGGCCGCCCTCGTGCGGTCTCGTGTAGGCGAGCGTCTCGACCTGGAGCGGCGGGATGAGCCCGTGCGGGCCGCCCAGGTCCGGCGCGAACACGCCCTCCCGAGGCCCGGTGTCGAGCGTGCCGAAGATGAACCGCGACGGCCCGCTGTCGACCGTCAGGCTGAAGACCGGGCGCCATTGCTCGGCGAATCGCGCCGACCCGATCCGGTGGTTGAGGAAGACGCCGCCCCGGAAGACGGCGCCGCCGCCGAGCGCCACGTCGACGGCGAAGGTCCCGGCCGTCCCGAGCAGCGTCTCGCCGCCCCGGAAGCGGTTGTGGAACTCGGTGTTGTCGCCGTAGATGGTGACGTCGGTGTGGAACGTCACCCGCTCCTGGGCCGCAACCTCGGCGCCGGCCCCGGCGCATGCGAAGATTGCACACGCCAGCCAGCGGGCCTGACCGGCGGTCACGCCGCCGACCTCCGGTGCGAACCGCGCGCGGCGGAACATCGTCTACCCTGCACGGGAGCCGGCGCGGCAAGGCGCGCCCGGCACGATTGGGGGAGGAACTCATGCATGCTCGTGCACGTGTCGTCGTTGCAGTCGCGGTGCTCCTCTGGCTCGGCGGGCTGTCGAGCGCCCAGGACGCACCCCAACCGTGGATTCATGTCGAGGTCGTCGGCAGTGACGACCAGGGCAACGTCAGCGTGAATCTCCCGCTCGCGGCCGCCGAGGTGCTGGCGTCGATGATTCCGCCGGACCGCATCGGCGGCGGGACGATCCAGCTCTCCGACACGGGAGTTTCCGTCAGCATCCCCGCCGTGCGCAAGATGTGGGGGCAGCTCCTGGCGGCGGGCGACGCCGAGTTCATCACGATCGAGCAGGAAGACGACATCGTGCGGGTGGCGCGGTCGGGAGACGAGATCGAGGTCCGCATGGCGCGCGACGGCGCGGCGGAGACGGCCGAGATGCGGCTGCCGATCGCGGTCGTCGACGCTCTCCTGTCCGGCGACGGGGACTCGCTGAACCTGCCCGCCGCCATCGCGCGGCTGAGCGAGCTGCGCGGCGACATCGTGCGGGTGCGCGAGGACGATCGGCAGATCCGGGTCTGGATCGACGAGGTGCCGCAGCCGTGAGGGCGGGCGGCGGGATGCCGACGATGTCGAGGACGTCTGGCGAGCACGGGGGATCGACGAGTGCCGCAGCCGGGAGGGCGGCGGCTGGCGGGAGGGTGCGAACCGGCGTAAACTGAAGGGACCCGCCTGCGGAGAGGTACCGAAGTGGTCGTAACGGGGGCGCCTCGAAAGCGTCTTGTCGGGTAACCGGCACGTGGGTTCGAATCCCACCCTCTCCGCCACTCACCTTCTGTAAGCCATTGTAAATAAAATGGTTATCCGATTGACCGGGCGCCAGCCCTGCATTTAACCCCCCATTAGCGCGCGCGGTTCGGGCGGATGTCTGGAGTCACGCGCGGACGAAACCGGACTGTCGACCGCGGCGTGATCGGGCACCAAAGCGGGATCCGGCAGCCGGCGGTGCCAGCGGGTTGCGGTCTTTTCGGGTCGAGTCGCGGCCTGGGCGCACGGAGCCCCTCCAGCGATTTGCCAGACACTCGGGCCTGAACCACGGGGGGGCGAAGTGGCCCTCAAAACCGCGGCGGTAGCCGCGTCGTGATCCGCTGGCCCGGGCCGCCTCCGCCGTGACATCCGCAACGGCGGTCCGTCTGGATCCGCCAAGACCCAGCTATCCTGTACGCGCTCGGCCGGTTCCGGCGGCAAGATGCTGGTGGAGGCGGAACTAGGCGGTTCGAGGGGCGGCACCATGCGCTGGCTTGCCGGACAATCGGAGTGGAGGCTTCTCGTCGGCGTGGTCCCGGCGCTGCTCGCGGTCCTGACGGTCGAGCTGCTCGTCGGTCCCGAAGTCGTCGAGCTGCTGGTCGGCCAGCTTGTGCAGGGCGTCGAGGCGCAGCCGCGGTTCGCGCGGGGCATGATCATGATGTCCGCGCTCACGGTCTCCTACGTCGCGCTCTGCCTCGCGCTGCTCGCGTACTACGGCGGCGGGGTGGGCGCCAGCCCGCTGCCGGCGGACCGGAAGCGGAGGCTGGCGGTTGCGGGAATCGCGGCGTGGATCGGGTTCCACGCCGTTCTCGCGGGCCTCGCCGCCGTCGACTTGCAGCTCTACGCTATCGCCTACGATTCGATCGTGCGGATCTACGAGCAGGCGGGCGACCCGGTGGCGGCGGCCATGACCGGCGACGCGGGGCCGCTGGGCGCCTCCCGTCACCTGATCTCGATCCTCCTGCCGGTCGCGTTCGGCGTCGCGGCAGTGTGCGCCGGCTCGTGTCACGCGGCCGCCACCGTCGAGGGCGTCCGGGGAGGGGACGAGGGCGGCCGGGGCCAGGCCGCGCGCGATGCGGCGGACCGCTTGGTCCACTCGTTCGTCGCCATGAGCACACTGCTCGTCGGGAGCACCCTGCTGCTGACGTTGTACTTCCGCCTGCCGCAGGCCCTCTACCCAGCCGGAGA
>JAPOWL010000577.1 GCA_026707615.1 Acidobacteriota bacterium
CGCGCCGCGACACCAGCCGCGACATGCAGGAAAAGTACAAGGAGACCTCGCGCGGCGGCCTCGCGACGCACGTGGTCCACGTGCCCGTGAACGTCACCGAGTGCTAGGCGGGGTTGGGCGGTGCCCTGCCGTTCCGTTCCACGGGTTCAGGACCTCTACGTCGAACGGGGCGAAGTCGCCGGTGTTGCGGGTGGCTACGACCAGGTCGTTCGCAGCCGCGGTGCCGGCAATCAGCGCGTCGCCCATGGGTACGGTCCGGCCGGTGCGGCGGGCGTGCGCGCACAATCGGGCCGCGTGTCCGGCCTCGTCGCGTCCCACCGGCAGCACTCGACGGTGAAACCGTGCGGTCAGGTGTATCAACTTGGCCTGCCGTGCGTCTCTGCGCCGTCCAGGCGGCATCAGCCTCACGCCGTACTCCAGCTCGTAGAGGACGATTACCGAGAGCCAGAGATCGACCCGGTCGGTTAGGAAGGAGACCACTCTCGGATTCGGGTCTGGCTTCCCCGTCTCGGAAACGACGTTCGTGTCCAGGAGGAAGCCCCTCATTCGTCGGTATCCTGACGTGTGTGCTTCCGGTCGAATGCGTTCCAGTCATCCTCCGTCCAGTCGGCGAACGGCGCAGGACGCTCCCGTTCAGCGTGACGAGGAGGTGGCTCGACTTCGCCGAACTCCCGCATGTTCTCGATCAGCCATCGTCCGAGCGACTGCCCCGGTTCGTTCCTCTCGTCCCAGACGCTGGCCGGGACAACGACGAACTCCTTGCGGGTCCCTATTCGTTGCGGTCCCTCGTCCTCTGCCCGGCGCAACACCTCGGACAGTCGGGCCTTCGCCTCGGCGACGGTCCAGGCCCGCGGCGACTTGCGTTCGTAGGTGACCATTGGTGCTCCCTGTCGCTTTTGCCCAATGCAATGATGCGGTAAGGTCTAGTCTAGACTGGACCATGGTGGCGGTCAAGACAGGATGACGGGACTTCCCGGAGCGGCGCTTCGCAAGCTTGCGAGAGTCGGCCCGATGCAGATGCGAGTGCGGGCATCGATGGCCCGACGTTCGCGAGCACTCGACGTCTGCCTCCGCCCAATCGCCCTGCCCCGCTATACTCGCCCCGTGACCCGCACCTACGTCGCCGTCGTCGTCGTCCAGATCCTGGTGCTCGCGGCGCTGTGGCTGCTGTCGCGGCACTTCGCCGCCTGACCGCCGGTTCCGGGCCTGTCACATGCACCTGCTCGACTGGACGATCATCGTCGCCTACCTCGCCTGGGTCCTTTACGACGGCGTGAAGCGCGCGCGCGGGACCGGCGCCGTCGACGGCTACTTCCTGGCGTCGCGCTCGCTGCCGTGGTGGGCGGTCGGCCTGTCGGTGATGGCGACCCAGATGAGCGCGATCACCCTGGTCGGCACCACCGGGCAGGGCTACGACGACGGCATCCGCTTCGTGCAGTTCTACTTCGGGCTCCCGCTGGCGATGATCATCCTGTCGGTGACGCTCGTGCCCTTCTTCCATCGGGCGCGGGTGTTCACCGCCTACGAGTACCTGGAGCGTCGCTTCGACGCGCGGACGCGGGCGCTGACGAGCCTGCTGTTCCTGGTGTCGCGCGGCCTCGGGGCGGGCGTGATCATCGCGGCGCCGGCGGTCATTCTCTCCATCGTGCTCGGCTGGAGCCTGCCGCTGACCATCCTGGCCATCGGGATTCCGACGACGCTCTACACGATGCTGGGCGGCGTGCAGGCGGTGACCTGGGCCGACGTCAAGCAGATGGTGGTGATCATGGTCGGCGTGACCGCGGCGGTGGCCGCCCTCATCGTCGGCCTGCCGGACGATATCGGCCTCGAGCCGGCGCTCCACGTCGCCGGCGCCACGGGCCGGCTGCAGTCGATCGACTTCACGTTCGATCTGAACGAGACCTACACCTTCTGGTCGGGGCTCATCGGCGGGCTGTTCCTGATGCTCGGCTACTTCGGTTGCGATCAGAGCCAGGTCCAGCGCTACCTGACCGCGAAGTCGGTCGATGCCGGACGGCAGTCGCTGCTGATGAGCGCATTCGCGAAGATCCCGCTGCAGGTGCTCATTCTGACGATGGGCGTGCTTGTCTTCTGCTTCTACCTGTTCACCGAGCCGCCGATGCTCTTCAACACGTCGCATCAGGAGGCAGTGGAGGCCAGCGGGCGGGCGGACGATTACCAGGCCCTCGACGAGGCGTTCCGGACCGCCCATGCCGACCGGCGCGCCGATGCGGCGGCGGTGGTGTCGGCGCGGCAGGCGGACGATGCCGACGGAGCGCGGGCGGCCACCGCGGCGTTCGTCGAGAGCGACCAACGGGTGAGCGACGTCAGGGCGCGCGCGCGAGACCTGGTACGCGACGTGACCGGCGACGCCGCCTACAGCGACGTCAACTACGTCTTTCCCACGTTCATCACGACGCAGCTCCCCGTCGGGCTGGTGGGGCTGCTGATCGCGGCCATCTTCGCGGCGGCGATGTCGAGCATCGCGGCCGAGCTCAACGCCCTGTCGGCGGCCAGCACCATCGACTTCTACCGGCGCCACTTCCGGCCGGAGGCCTCCGAGGCGCACTACCTCCTGGTATCGAAGGTGGCAACCGGCTTCTGGGGGATCTTCGCCGCCATCACGGCGCTGTACGCTGCCAACCTCGGCTCGCTGATCGAGGTGGTCAACCGCTTCGGTTCCTTCTTCTACGGCTCCCTGCTCGGGGTCTTCGTCCTCGCGGTGGGCATGCGCCGCTCGACCGCGGGCGGGGCGTTCTGGGGCCTGATCGGCGGCATGGCGTCGGTAGCCGCGGTAGCGACGCTCACCGATGTCTCCTTCATGTGGCACAACCTGGTCGGGGTGGCCGCCGTCTGCCTGATCGGTTGGGTGAGCGGGCTCGGCCGGCGCGCGGCGTAGCCCGGCCTGCGCGCCCTGCCGCGTCGGAGTCCGAGTGGGTCGCCGGTCCGTCGGTTGCCTGCACTCCTGGCGATTCGTTAGAATTGGATATCCGACCATTCTGGTCGGAAATACGTATCGACCTTTGACCGCGACTCTCCGAAGGCCTCCGGCCGGCCGCGGGTGTCGCGTAGACGGGGAGCAGGCGTCATGGCGACCTCGACCGACAACATCGAGCAGCTTGCGAATCAGGACTACAAGTACGGCTTCGTCACGGATATCGACGCCGAGACGGTCCCGCCGGGGCTGAACGAGGAGATCATCCGGATCATCTCGGCCAAGAAGGACGAGCCGGAGTGGCTGCTGGAGTGGCGCCTGAAGGCGTTCCGCGTCTGGCAGACGATGACCGAGCCGCGGTGGCACAACGTGCACTTCCCGCCGGTCGACTTCCAGGACATCATCTACTACTCCGCCCCGAAGCAGAAGCCGAAGCTGGAGAGCCTCGACGAGCTCGATCCTGAGATCAAGGCGACCTTCGACAAGCTCGGCATCCCGCTCGAGGAGCAGAAGGTGATGGCCGGCGTCGCGGTCGACGCGGTGTTCGACTCGGTGTCGGTCGCGACCACCTTCAAGGACAAGCTCGCCGAGCTGGGCATCGTCTTCTGCTCGTTCTCCGAGGCGGTGCGCGACCATCCCGACCTGGTCCGGAAGTACCTCGGCTCGGTGGTGCCGGCGTCCGACAACTTCTACGCCGCGCTCAACTCGGCGGTTTTCTCCGACGGCTCGTTCGCCTACATCCCCAAGGGCGTGAAGTGCCCGATGGAGCTGTCGACCTACTTCCGCATCAACGCGGCCCAGACGGGGCAGTTCGAGCGGACGCTGCTGGTGGCCGACGAGGGCGCGACGGTGAGCTATCTGGAGGGCTGCACGGCGCCGATGCGGGACGAGAACCAGCTCCACGCGGCGGTGGTCGAGCTGGTGGCCCTCGACGACGCGACCATCAAGTACTCGACGGTCCAGAACTGGTACCCCGGCGACAAGGACGGCAAGGGCGGCATCTACAACTTCGTGACCAAGCGCGGGAAGGCGTCGACCAACGCGAAGATCACGTGGACCCAGGTGGAGACCGGCTCGGCCATCACCTGGAAGTACCCGAGCTGCATCCTGCAGGGGGACAACTCGGTCGGCGAGTTCTACTCCGTCGCGGTCACCAACAACCACCAGCAGGCCGACACCGGGACGAAGATGCTCCACCTCGGGAAGAACACCCGCAGCACCATCGTCTCGAAGGGCATCTCGGCCGGCAAGGGCCAGAACACCTACCGCGGCCTCGTGCGGATCGGGAAGACCGCCAAGGGGGCGCGCAACTTCTCGCAGTGCGACTCGCTGCGCAG
>JAPOWL010000645.1 GCA_026707615.1 Acidobacteriota bacterium
CCGCGGCGAAGCCCGCGTTGTGCATCGCGGGCGAGAGGGAGTGAGACACGGGCGATCCGACCACTCCATAGATGGCGGTTCGGCGCGTGATGGCGGGGAAGCGGTACTCGTCGCGCAGGCGCCGCAGCTCGATCTGCCCCGGAGCCACGCCGTCCCCCGCGTAGGTCCAGCACGACCCGAAGCGCCCCGCGAGGATGCGGGAAGCGATGCCCGCCGGCCCCATGCCGATGACGACGCGGCGCTCGGCGGGCCCGCCCGGGCCGAGCGCCGCGAGGGCGAGCGTGTCGCACAGGCCGCGGGTGGCGGCGGCCACCTTCACCACGGCGGCGCCGGTGGCGCGCATCGCACGGTAGCGGCCCCCGATGTCGTCCGGGATCCCCTCGAAGTCGTGCGTCGACAATACGATGCGATCGCCTCCGTGGCGGCGGATGAGGGGCTGGAACTCGGCCTGCCACTCCACGTCGACGAACTCCGCCCCGGCGTCGAGCGCGGCGCCGAGCAGACCGAGGCGCTCGCGCTCCGATCCGGAGAAGCGGCCCCCCTCCCGGACGGGCCGGCAGGTCACGATGACCGGCGTCGTGCGACCGGCCAGCGCGCCTGCAACGTCGGGTCGCTCCACGTAGTCGAGGCGCAACTCGACGAGATCCGCGCCGGTGACGCGGTCGCGGGCGCCGCAGAGCTCCGCCGTCGTGGCGCCGGTCACGGTGGCGCACAGCAGCGGGGTCGGCCGATCCACGTCGATTCTCGGCACGGCGTCGCCTGACAAAAGAAAAAGCCCCTCCAGCCGTCCGGCTGAAGAGGCTTGGCCTTGGTCTCGGTCGCTCTGTCCGCGGCCTATCCGGTCGCCCCCCCAGCCCTCAGTTGGGTGCCAAACCAGTAGTGCCACCGGGACGGGCGGGGAGGAGCAAGCTTCACGGAGCCCAACAGTATCAAACCGGTCCGACGCCAGTCAACGCCCGGGGGCGTGTCCTTGACCCGCGGGCAGCCGTCCGCTATACCTCACGCGAGACCTCAGCGTGCGCGCCCCTCAGACGAGACATCGGCCCTTGCGCGGCGCGGCCTGCATCGCGGCGGCCGCGGCGCTCCTGGCTGCCCTGCCCCTGCCGGCCGTCACCGCGCGGATGCCGCTGGACGAGGTGCGGGCCGGCATGACGGGCACGGGAATCACGGTCTTCGAGGGGACGACGCGCGAACGCTTCGACGTGCAGGTGCTCGGCGTGCTGGCGAACGCCGTCGGACCTCGCCGCCACCTCATCGTGGCGCGGCTCGCAGGCGGGCCGCTCGCCGAGACGGGGGTCGTCCAGGGCATGAGCGGCAGCCCGGTCTACGTCGACGACCGGCTGATCGGCGCCCTGTCGTATGCCTTCGGAGCTTTCTCGACGGACGCCATCGCCGGAATCACGCCGATCGAGGAGATGGGCGCGACCGACGCCGCGGCCGCCGCGCCGCCCAGCCGCGCCGCCCGTCCCTCGCCGGCGAGTCCGCCGTTGGCTCCCGCCGCCCTGCTCGCGCACCTCGGCGGCGCGCTGATCGAACGGGCGGAGCCGTTCGCGCGCCGGCCGGTCGACGTCCGGGCGGACGGGCTTCCGGCCGCGGAGGCCGGCCGCATCGGCGCGTTGCTGCACCCCATCGGGACTCCCGTCGGGATGGGCGGCTTCGTCCCCGAGGTCCGGCACCTCTGGTCGGAGGCCCTCGGCGGGGCGGGCATCGTCACCCCGGTGGCGGTCCCGGCAGGGGCCGTGCCGCAGGGTGGGGCGGCCCCGCGGGACGCCGCTCCGCTCCAGCCCGGCGACGCCGTGGGCGCCGCCCTGATGCGCGGCGACCTGACGATGGCCGGCACGGGCACCGTCACCCTCGTGGACGGCGGCCGCGTCTATGCCTTCGGCCACCCCTTCTACAACCTCGGCCCGGCGCAGTTCCCGATGACGCGGGCGCGGGTCACGACGCTCCTCCCGAGCCGCGCCCAGTCGACGCGTCTCGCCAGCGTCGGCGAGGTCCTCGGCACGATCGATCAGGATCGGGCGACCGGCATTTTCGGCACCCTGGGCCCCGGCCCGGCCCTGGTGCCGGTCACCATCACCCTGGCCGCCGACGACCGCGACCTGCGGGAACGCTTCGCGTTCGAGGTCGTCCACGATCGCGTCCTGACGCCGCTCCTGACCTACACGGGCGTTCTCAACACGTTCTTCGCCTGGACCCGGCAGGTCGGCGCCGGCACCTACCGGGTCGAGGGCACCGCGCGCCTCCGCGGTCGCCCCGCCGTGACGTTCGGCAACGTCTTCGCCGGCGACGCGGCCGCCGCGGGCGCCGCCGCCGCCGTTGCCGCCCCGCTGACGACGCTCGCCGTCAACCGGCTCGAGCCGGTCGCGTTCGACCGCATCGACGTCGCCATCACCTCCTCGGCCCAGGCGCGCACCGCGACCGTCGAGCGCGCCTGGATCGACGCGGACCGGCTGCGGGCGGGGGCGACCGTTCCGTTGCGGGTGGCGTTGCGCGACTGGGAGGGGCGGACCGCGGTCGAGACTCTCGCCCTCCCGCTGCCGCCGCACGTCACCGGGACGGTGCAGCTCCTGGTCGCCGACGCGGTTCGGGCCGGGCGGCGCGATCTGGCGGCCGGAAGCCATCCCCGCAGCGCGCGCACGCTCCCGCAGTTGATTCGGACGCTCAACACGCTGCGCCGCAACGATCGCATCTACGTCCGGCTGATCGTCCCGCGGCGCGGGGCGGTGGTCGGCGGCGAGCCGCTCCCCGGCCTGCCGGCGTCCGTCCTTGCCGTGCTGCAGGGCGACCGTGCCGGCGGCGACGTCACCGACCTCCACGACGTGACGGTCGGGACGTGGGAGATCGAGACCGACCGGATGGTCACCGGCTCGCGCCTGCTCACCCTGACCGTCGAGGCCGGATGACGGCCTTCCGCCCGTCCCTCCGTCTCCTCGCCGCCGCCCTGGCCGTGGTCGCGGCCCTGGCCGGGGCGGAGGCCGCGGCGCCGGTGTTCTGGCGCGTCTCCACCCAGGCGGAGTTCCTGGCGGGCGAGGTCGAGAACCTCTCGGTCGATCCCGCCGGCCGTCTGCTGCTCGGCCCGCGGAGCGACCTCGTGCACGAGGCGGCGGACCCGTTCGCCTGGTCCCTGGCGTCGTCCGGCGGCGCCCTGTGGATCGGTACCGGCGGCAGCGGCCGGGTGGTCCGCGTCGCTCCGGACGGCGGGGCCGCGACCGTCTTCGAGGCGGCCGCGTCCGCCGTGCAGGCGCTTGCCGGCGGCGCCGAGGGAAGGGTGTACGCCGCGACGTCGCCGAACGGCCGGGTCGTGTCGCTGGCGCCGGACGGCTCCGCGTCCGACGTCTTCACGCCGAGCGAGCCGTACGTCTGGGCGCTCGCCGTCGCCGCCGACGGCGCGCTGCTCGTCGGGACCGGCAACCCCGGCCGGATCTACCGGGTTGCCCCGGGCGGCGATGCGAGCCTGCTGTACGACACGCGCGCGACGCACGTCCTCTCGCTGGCCGTCGACAGGCAGGGGAACGTACTGGCCGGCACCGGGTCGCCGGGCCGCGTGCTGCGGATCGATCCGCAGGGGAAGCCCTTCGTGCTCCTGGCCCCGGACTCCGACGAGGTCACGGCGCTCCGCGTCGCGCCGGACGGCGCCGTCTACGCCGCCGCCGCGGCCGGCAACCGCCCTGCCGCGCCTCCCGCTCCGGCGGCAACCGCCCCGGCCGCCGGCCGCGAGCCGGTGCCGACGGTGAGCGTGACTACGGAGGTGACCGCGGTGGTCACGACCGCGGGGCCCACGCCCGTCGCCGCCGCCGATGCGGCGCCCGCCGCGGGTGCGGCGGCGGGCGCGGTCTATCGCATCGCGCCGGACGGAGTGTGGGACGTGGTCTGGCGCTCGTCCGAGGACACGCCGTACGACATCGCCGTCGACGGACCCGACGGCGTCCTGATCGGCACCGGCGGCCGGGGCAGGGTGTTCCGGGTCTCCGGATCCCCGCCGCGAACGCTGCTCCTCACGCGTGCATCCGTGCAGCAGGTGACGAGCTTCGCGTCCGGCCCCGGCGGCGACCTCTACTACGCGACCGCGAACCCCGCCCGCCTCTACCGGCTCTCGGCGGAGCCGGCGGACGAGGGGCGCTACCTCTCCGATGTCCGCGACGCCGGCACCGTGGCCACGTGGGGCGCCATCCGCTGGCGCTCGCGGACGCCCGGGCAGAGCAGCGTCCGGCTCTTCACCCGCTCGGGCAACACGCCGACCCCCGGCGAGACCTGGAGCGACTGGTCGGA
>JAPOWL010000525.1 GCA_026707615.1 Acidobacteriota bacterium
GGGCGCGCCGAGCGCGAGAGGAAGGACTGCGACGCCTCCTTCGTCTTCTATTGGATTGCCTTCAACGCGGCCTATGGACAGCAAGATTCGCCGTGGCACGACCAGGAGAGGGAAAGGGACCTCTATCACAAGTACTTGCAGCGGATCATTGATGGAGACTGGGGCGCCCTCAAGACGACCATTTGGCCCCATCTCGAGTCTCCGATCAAGAGCTTGATGAACAACGAGCACGTCTTCCAGCCGTCGTGGAGATCCCAAGACCAGGAGTCGGACAGTCAGGACTGGAAACAGAAGTTCAAGGAGAGCCAGACGGAGATGGCGAGGGCGCTTCACCAACGCAACTTGGCGCTCTCGCACCTGTGCGAACTGCTCGATCGACTATACACGCTGCGAAACCAACTGCTTCACGGCGGTGCCACCTACAGGGGTCGCGTCAATCGACCACAGGTTGAGGACGGCGCCCTGATCATGGCGGGGCTGATGCCGTGCTTCATCAAGGTGATGATCGACAACCCGGAGACCGACTGGGGGCTTCCCCGCTACCCCGTCCGCCCCGACCCGTTTCCTCGCCGGCCAAGTCAGTAGGCTGCTCCCGGGGTGGGCGGCGGTCACCAGCCATACCCTGGCGCGTGCCCCGACGCCGTCCCCACCACGCCGGCAGCACCGCGCCATGCGGTGAATCGCTGCTACAATCTCCGCGAATCGTGCGGAGATTGTACATCCACGAACGGGCGGACTGGCCGCGGCTCCGCTGGAGTTCCGAGACGGTGGCCGATGCGCTGGCCGACGTCAGGCACCGGCAGGGGCGTCTCCTCGGCCGCATGGAGACGCTCGGCTTCGACCTGCGGCGCGAGGCGGTGCTCGGGACGCTGGTCGAGGACGTGGTGAAGAGCAGCGACATCGAGGGCGAGAAGCTCGACGCGGCGGAGGTCCGCTCGTCGATCGCGAGGCGGCTCGGCATGGATGCCGGCGGGGTCGCGCCGGCGGATCGGGACGTCGAGGGCGTCGTCGAGATGATGCTGGACGCGACGCGGCGCTACGACCAGCCGCTCACGGCGGCGCGGCTGTTCGACTGGCACGCGTCGCTGTTCCCGACCGGCCGTAGCGGGATGCGGCCGATTGCGGTCGGGCGGTGGCGCGGCGAGAGGGCGGATCCGATGCAGGTGGTCTCGGGTCCGCTCGGCCGGGAGCGCGTGCACTTCGAGGCGCCGCCGGCGGCGCGGGTGGACGCCGAGATGCGAGCGTTCCTGGACTGGTTCGAGGTGCCGGCCGAGGTCGACCCGGTGTTGAGGGCGGGGTTGGCGCACCTCCGGTTGGTGACCGTCCACCCGTTCGAGGACGGGAACGGCCGCATCGCCCGCGCCGTCGCCGACATGGCGCTGGCCCGCTCGGAACGCAGCTCGCAGCGCTTCTACAGCATGTCGTCGCAGATTCGGGCCGAGCGCAGCGCCTACTACGATGTACTCGAGCGCACGCAGCGAGGTACGACCGACGTCACCGACTGGATCACGTGGTTTCTCGCCTGCCTCGGCCGGTCAATCGACGCGGCGGGAACCGCGCTGGCCGCCGTGCTCGCCAAGGCCCGGTTCCGGGAGCACGCGGCCGGCCTCGCCATCAGCGACCGCCAGCGGCGCGTGCTGAACCGTCTTCTGGACGGCTTCGAGGGGAAGCTCACGACCTCGAAGTGGGCGAAGCTCGCCAAGTGCTCCCCGGATACGGCGCTCAGAGATATCACCTTCCTGGTGGACCACGGTCTGCTCCGCCGCAATCCTGGCGGCGGACGCAGCACCAGCTACGACCTCGTGGCGCCGGACGCCCAGGAGTCTGCGCCGTAGAACGGTGCAGACTCCTGGCAGGGTTGGTTGGGCGCCGAGCGGAGCCGCAGGCGACGAACGGCGGGCGAGCTCCCGGTCCGGAGCGGCTCGTTCCGGCGAGCGCTCCGGCGGGCCGTCACGCGCGCTCCACCACCTTGACTACGTAGTAGTAGCCCTCCTCGCGGATCTCGCGGTACGTCTGGATGCCGATGGGGAGCCGGCGGCGCTCGATGTCAGCGCTCCTGCGGCACGAAGATGTCGCGGGCCGGCATCTCGACCGCCGGCAGCGTCGAGGCGTTCATCACCGCGTCGCGGGCGATGATGCCGTTCTCGGCCAGGATCCACGCGACCAGGCCGTAGACCTCGTCGGGAGCGAGCGAGCCGGGGGAGGCGGAAGGCATCGCGCGCAGGATGTAGTCGTAGAGCGTCGTGGCGTACGGCCAGTAGTTGCCGACCGAGAAGCGCACGTCGGCCCCGTCGCCGCGCCACGCCTCGTAGCGCGGGCCGAAGGGGGGCGTGCTGGCCGGGTCGTAGCCGACCAGCCGATCGGCGATGCCGCCCTCGCCGTTCGGCCCGTGGCAGACGGCGCACTGGACGGCGTAGATCGGGGCGCCGCTCGCGGCCGTCCCCTCGCCCTCCGGGAGACCGGTCCCGTCGGGCCGCACGTCGAGGTCCCAGGCGGCGATTTCCTCCGGCGTGGCGGGGCGGCCGAATCCGAACCGTTCCGCTTGCGCCTCCGTCTCGCCCGAGGAAGCCTGCCTCTCGGCCGAGCCGCCGCCCGTCTGCGCCGCCGCGCTCGTCGCACCGGCGGGGAGCGCGCCCGCGGCGAGGGCGGCGAGCAGCGGGAGCGCGCTGGCGGAAAGCCGGCGCCGCCGCCGGGAACCCGCGCGCCGGGCCGGCGACGCCCCGGAGCCGGCGCGCCGAGGCGTGCGCTGCGCGCCTACGCGTCCCATGGAGCCTCCACCCGGTACTCGACCTGACCCCCCGCCCGGACGCGCCACGCCGTGATCGGGTTGAGGTGGTAGCGCCGGGCCCGCCGCCCGCGCTCGGCCCGGAGCGCGGCGCGCGTGGGCTGCACGTAGCCGCTGTCGTCGACGGCGCGGCTCATGATCTCGGTCTCGGCGCCGTCCCAGCGCCAGAGGTGGCGGAAGCGGGTGTGCGCCTGCCGCAGCACGGGCTCCTGGAGGCGCGCCGCGTCCCACGTCCGGCCGCCGTCCGTGCTGACGTCGACGCGCGCGATCGTGCCCCGCCCCGACCACGCGATGCCCCGGATCTCGATCCAGCCCGGCTCGACCACGTCCGGGTAGGCGGGGGCGGTGATGATGGAGCGGGCGTCGAAGACGAAGCTGAACTGGCGGGCGGTGCCGTCCGCCAGCGGGTCGGTGTACTTCGAGGTTTCCTCGCGCGTCATGAACGGGCGGTCGGCGAGCTCGATGCGGCGGAGCCACTTGACGTTGGAGTTGCCCTCCCACCCCGGCAGCAGGAGCCGGGCCGGATAGCCCTGCCCCGGTCGGAGCGCCTCGCCGTTCTGGGCGTAGGCGACGAGCGCGTCGTCCCACGCCTTCTCCAGGGGGACGCTGCGCGTCATCACCGCCGCGTCCTGGCCCTCGGCCAGGAACCAGGTGGCGTCGGGACTCGCGCCGACCTCGCGGAGGAGCGCGGCGAGCGCCACGCCGGTCCACTCGGTCGTCGAGGTCATGCCGCAGACGCCTTCCGGCTTCGTGTCCGGCCCGGCGCCGACGGGGTAGTTGCCGGAGCACTCCAGGAAGCAGATCCGCGACGTGGCCGGGAAGCGCTGGAGATCGGCGAGCGTGAAGACCATCGGCCGCTCGACCATGCCGTGGACGAGGAGCCGGTACGACTCCGGGTCGACGGCGGGGATGCCGGCGTGGTGGCGCTCGAAATGGAGGTCGGACGGCGTGATGGTGCCGTGCAGGTCCTGGAGGGGCGTGCGCGACGCCAACCCTCCCCGCGCGTTGCGCTCGACCGTCTCGAACGGGGAGCGGCTCCCGCGCCCGCTCGCGGGAGCGCCGGGAGCGCTCGTGGTGTCCCGACCCTGTGCGTGCGCCGCCCTCGCGGATGGAAGCGCCGCCGCACCGAGAGCGCCGGCCGCGCCGGCCAGCAGGTCCCGACGGCTCACTCTGTTGGGCATGGATCCTCCCGCATGGCGAACCCACCTGCGCCTGCCCCCGAGCGATGTCGGACGGCACGCCGGCGCCGATGGCTGCCGTCCGTCCCGGGCTGCGCCGATGGTTGCCGCCCTTCCCCGCTACGCTAACCGTTGCGGCCCGTCAGCTACGCCGCGCTCATCGCGCGCAACGCGCCGACGATCTCCCCCGGTTCCGGAAACCGCTGCTCGGCATGTTTGGAGAAGACGGTCCGGCCGTCCACGACCACGTCGAAGACCCCGTTGGTGCCCTCGATCAACTCGGAGGGGACGCCGAACGCCTGCT
>JAPOWL010000624.1 GCA_026707615.1 Acidobacteriota bacterium
CCCGCGCCCGGCCCGAGCGCTCCCCGCGCCGCCGCTCCCCGGGCCGCCGCGTGCGGCACCGGCGACGCCCTGGCCGCCGCGCCGCGATCCCCCGCGCCAGGCCCGGCGGGCAGCATCGCGCAACGCGCCGGCCAGTGCGATCGCCTTCCGTTCCTCGTCGACCGGGATCCAGACCATCGCCGTCCGCGGCGCCGGCGCCACGACGGCGAAGGTGACGGAGGTGATCACGCCGAGCGTGCCCTCGGAGCCGATGAACAGGTCGATGAGGTCCATGCCGGGGGCCGCGAAGTAGCCGGCCGAGCACTTGGGGACGGCCGGCATGCGGTAGGACGGCACGCGAACGCGTTGCGCGCCGCGGGACGTCGACACCTCGAAGTAGCCGTCGGGGTGAGCGCGCGTCTCGCCGCGCGTCAGGTCGAGCACGTCGCCGCCCGACAGGACCACCGTGAGGCGCCGCACCCAGTCCCGCGTGGTGCCGTACTTGAAGGTGGCCGCCCCGGCCGCGTTCGTGGCCACCACCCCGCCCGCGCAGGCTCCGTCGAAGGTCGGCACGGGCGGATACCACGCTCCGGCCCCGCCGAGCGCCGCCTGCAGGACGGCGAGGGGGACGCCGGGCTCGACCGTCACCTCGCCGGGGCCGAGGGCCAGGATGCGGTCCATCCGATCCGTCGCGACGACGACGTCGCCGGCCGGCGTTGCGCCGCCGGTCAGCGACGACTGGGCGCCGATGGGCAGCACGCGCGGCGCCGCGCGGACGACGGCCGCCACCTCGGCCTCCGAGCGCGGGTGCGCGACGCCGGCGGCGTGACCGCCCGGGTAGTGCGCCGCGTCGCGCCGCACGGCGGCGAGGGCCTCGGCACCCCGGGCCACGGGCGGAGCGGAGACGCGGTCGGGCTCCCGGGCCCGGATGCGATGCGACGCCATCGCGCAAGTGTCCCCGATCCCGAGCCCGCACGCCGCATCCTGCCGGGCGTCGCCGGTCGGGTGGGTTCCGTCCGATCCGGGCGTCGCGGATCCGGGACCGAAGGCCGCGGGGGCGGGAGGCGGAAACGGTGATAGAGTGAGCCGTCAGCCTGGGCTGGAGGTCGCGTGGCCGGTGTCGGCGTGCGGATGGAGCATCCGCCGCCCTGGCCGGCGCACGGCCCCGGTCGTTCGGCGCAAGGGTGAGGAACATGTTCAAGCAGCGTTTCGTCGTCGCCGGGTTGGCCCTGGCCGCCGCGTTCGCCGCCCTGTCCGGCGTGGCGGCGGCGCAGGAGGGCGACGCCGTGGTCGCCCGCATCGGGGATCAGGTGGTCACGGCCGCGGAGCTCGAGGACGCCTGGCGCCTCAACGACGCCTCGTCCCGGCTCCGGATGCTGCAGGAGCTCTACGAGACGCGGCGGCGGGCGCTGGAGATCGTCGTCGGCGAGCGCCTGGTGGAGCGGGAGGCGGCGGCGCGCGGGATGACGCGCGACGAGCTGCTGGCGGAGGAGTTGCCGCGCCGCACGCCGGACGTCACCGACGCCGAGATCGATCTGATCTACGCCCGCAACCGCGACCGCTTCGAAGGCCGCTCCCTCGAGGAGATGCGCCCCGAGATCCGCGCCATCGTCGAGCGGCAGGCTCCGCTCCAGGCGCTTCAGGCGTACATGAGCGAGCTGCGAGCGCTGGCCCCGGACGTCGAGATGACGCTCGAGCCGCCCCGGCACGACATCGAGACGCTGGCCGAGGACCCGGTGCGGGGACGGGACGACGCCCCGATCGAGCTCGTCGAGTTCTCCGACTTCGACTGCCCCTACTGCCGGCGCGCCACGGAGACCATCGAGCGCCTGATGGAGCAGTTCGCCGACCAGATCCGCTTCGTCTACAAGGACTACCCCCTGCCGACCCACCCCGACGCGTTCAAGGCGGCCGAGGCGGGCAACTGCGCCCACGAGCAGGGGCGCTTCTGGGAGCTCCACGACACGATGTTCGCCAGCCAGGGGTCGCTCGGCGTCGAGGAGCTGAAGGGCTACGCGGCCGACCTGGGGCTCGACACCGAGGCCTTCGACGCCTGCCTCGACAGCGGCCGGCACGCGGCGGCCGTCAACCGGGACGTGCGCATCGGGATGAGCTACGGGGTCTCGTCGACGCCGACGCTCTTCCTGAACGGCCGGGCCGTGCTCGGCGCGGCGCCCTACGAGACGTTCGTGGAGATCGTCCGCGAGGAGCTCGCCGCCGCGGCCCGGTAGCGCAACGTGCTGCATCGCAGGCTCCGCGGCGCAGACTCCCGGCCCGCCGCACGGCAGTCCGCCGCGCGGGAGCGGCATTCGGCGTTTTTCTCGATGGTGACAGCCCAGGAGCTCGCCCGGCACGTCGTCCTCGCGGGCCTGCTCGGCGCCGCCGCCTGCGGCGGGAGCGAGGCCCCCGAAGGCGGCCCGGCCCCGAACGCGGAGCCGCCGGCCCGCGAGGCGGAGGGCGCCTCCGCCCGACCCATCGCGGGGTGTCTCGACGTGGACGGGCCCGCCGTGCCGCCCGCGGAGGCGGTCGAGGCGACGCCCGCACAGCAGCAGCGCTACGAGCAGCTCCGCGTCGAGACGCTCCGGCTGATGATCGACGCCGCCCGCCTCTCGCTCCCGATCGGGCCCTGTCAGACTCGCATCGACCGCGCGGCGTGGGCGGCGTCGCAAGGCGACGTGCCCTCCGCGGTCGACATCATGGCCGACGTCGCGTCCGGCCTGCGCGGAGCCGTCGCCGACGCACAGCCCTGACGCCGGCGCGAGATCCGGCCGGCGCCGACGACCCGTTCCTACCTCCGTTCGGCCGGCCCTACAGCTCCGCCCGGCGCAGGCGCAGCGCGTTGCCGATGACCGAGAGCGAGCTGAGGGTCATGGCGACGCTGGCCCAGATGGGGCTGATCAGCAGGCCGACTACCGGATAGAGCACGCCGGCCGCGACCGGAATGCCGAGCGCGTTGTAGGCGAACGCCAGGAAGAGATTCTGGCGGATGTTGCGCATCGTGGCCCGGCTGAGCCGCCGGGCGCGGGCGATGGCGCGCAGATCGCCGCGGACCAGGGTCACGCCGGCGCTCTCCATGGCGATGTCGGTGCCCGTCCCCATGGCGATCCCGACCGCCGCCTCCGCGAGGGCCGGCGCGTCGTTGATGCCGTCCCCCGCCATGGCGACGGTCCGGCCCGCCGCCTGCTCCTCGGCGACCAGGCGGCGCTTGTCGGCGGGCAGCGCTTCGGCGAGGACGTCGGAGGCGTCGATCCCGACCTCCGCCGCGACCGCCTCGGCCGTCACCCGGTTGTCGCCGGTCGCCATCACGATGCGCACGCCGTCCCCGCGCAGCAGGCGCAGGGCCTCGGGCGTCGACGCCTTGATCGGGTCGACGACGCCGATGACGCCGGCGGGCCGGCCGTCGACCGCGACGAGGACGACCGTTTCGCCGCGTGCCCGGGCTTCCGCCGCGATGGCCGCCACGGGCGCGAGGTCCACGCCGCGCGCGGCGAGGAACGCCGCCGTCCCGATGGCCACCGCCCGCCCGTCGACGGTTCCCGCCACCCCGCGGCCCGTCTCCGACGCGAATCCGCTGACCGTCGCCGGCGGCTCTCCCCGCGCCGCCGCTTCCGCCACGATGGCGGCGGCCAGCGGATGCTCGCTCGCCCGCTCCAGCCCGGCCGCCAGGCGCAGCAGGGCGCCGTTGTGGATGGCCGCTCCGGGCGCGCTGACGAAGGTCCGCACGCGCGGCTTCCCCTCGGTCAGCGTCCCCGTCTTGTCGACGACGAGGGTGTCGACCCGCTCGAGCGCCTCCAGGGCCGCCGCCTCCCGGACGAGCACCCCCGCCGTCGCGCCCCGGCCCGCGCCGACCATGATCGCCATCGGCGTCGCCAGGCCGAGCGCGCACGGGCAGGCGATGATCAGCACGGCGACGGCGCTGACCAGGGCCAGGGCCAGGCGCGGCTCCGGACCCCAGAGCGCCCAGGCGCCGAAGGCCGCGACGGCCACGGCGACGACCGCGGGGACGAAGTAGCGCGCCGCCCGGTCGGCGGCCCGCTGGATCGGCGCCCGGCTCCGCTGCGCCTCGGACACCATGCGCACGATCTGCGCGAGCATCGTCTCCTGGCCCACGTGCTCGGCACGCATGGCGAGGCTGCCCGTGCCGTTGACGGTGGCGCCGATCACCCGATCGCCCGCGCCCTTGGCGACCGGGATGGGCTCGCCGGTCACCGCCGACTCGTCGACGGCGCTCTCGCCCGCCACCACGACGCCGTCGACCGGAATGCGGTCGCCGGG
>JAPOWL010000380.1 GCA_026707615.1 Acidobacteriota bacterium
CGACGTCGCCGCGCTCGCCCTCGTCGAGGCGGTACATCCACAGCGTCTCGCCGGTAGCCCCGTCGATGGCCACGACGTTGCGCCGCCAGCCCGCGCTGGTGTAGAGCACCCCGCCGACCATCAACGGGGTGGCCTGGTAGTTGAAGTCGAGGCGCGGCCCGAAGTTGTCCGTGCGCCAGCGCCACGCAATCTCGAGGTCCGCCACGTTGTCGCGGTCGATCTGGTCGAGCGCCGAGTACTTGGTGCTGCCGGCGTCGCCGCCGTAGTAGTGCCACTCGCCCTCCGGGGCGCCCTGCTGCGCCGAGGCGGCGGCGCCGGTGCCGAGCACGCACGCGGCAACGACGAAGCTCCCACCAGTACTCCGGACCATCCGTGCAACCATCTCGTGCTCCTATTCTTCGCGGCGCGGGAGGGTGCTTCCATCCTCCCCTCCCGGTCCGCGGCCTCGGCGCGAGGCGCGGTCACCAAACGGCACTCTATCAGACGACGCGTGCGTCCCCGCGCTGCGCCGGCTCCCGGTGACCGACTCGGTGTGCCATGATGGCGGCCGGATGCAACCCGGCCACGGCAGGGTCGACGCGTGAGCCCCGTCGACGCGCTGATCGTCCTCGCCTTCGTCGTCTACGCCGTCGCGGTGGGCCTCCGAAACCGGCGGCAGGCGTCGAAGAACCTGGAGGAGTACTTCCTCGCGGGCCGCTCCCTGCCCGGCTGGAAGGCTGGGCTCAGCATGGCGGCCACGCAGTTCGCCGCCGACACGCCGCTCCTGGTGACGGGGCTCGTCGCCACGGCCGGGATCTTCGGGCTGTGGCAGCTCTGGATCTTCGGCGTGACCTTCCTGGTCATCGGCTTCGTGCTGGCCGGGGCGTGGCGCCGGGCCGGCGTCGTCACCGATGCCGAGCTGACCGAGGTGCGCTACGGCGCCACGCCAGCGGCCGTGCTGCGCTGCGGCAAGGCCCTCTACTTCGGCACCATCATCAACTGCGTCTCCCTGGCCTGGGTGCTCTTCGCCGCCGCCAAGATCGCCGAGCCGTTCCTGCTGTGGAACGAATGGCTGCCGGCGGCACTCTTCGCGCCGCTCGTGAGCCTCGTCGAAGCGGTCGGCGTGCCGCTCACGATCGGCGGGCTCGCCGATCCCGAGGTCTGGGTCAGGACCGCGAACAACCTCCTGTCGCTCGGCATGATCCTGGCCGTCGTGGCGCTCTACTCGGCCACCGGCGGCCTGCGGGGCGTCGTGGCGACCGACATCGGCCAGATGACCGTCATGGCTCTCGGCACCCTCGCCTTCACGACGTTCGTGGTCTCCGAGGCCGGCGGGCTCGGAGCGATGACCGCGAAGGTGCACGAGACGTTCGCGGGCGGAGGGCCCGGGGGCATCCTGCCCGACGAGATCCTGGCGTTCACGCCGGGACGCGGCAAGGACGTCACGCTCTCCGTGCTGTCGCTGCTCGGGCTGCTCTGGCTCATCAACTCCGTCTCCGACGGGAGCGGCTACCTGGCCCAGCGCGCGATGGCCTGCCGGAGCGATCGCGACGCCCGGACGGCCGCCGTCGTCTTCACCTACGCGCAGATCCTGGTGCGCAGCCTGCTGTGGCTGCCGCTCGGCATTGGGCTGCTCGTGCTCTTCCCGCCCGATCCGGGGCTCGCCCCCGAGCTCGTGCAGGCCGACCGGGAGGCGACCTACGTCCGGGGCATGGCCGAGCTGCTGCCGGCCGGCGTGGCGGGGCTCATGCTGACCGGGATGCTGGCCGCGCTCGCCTCGACCGTCGACACGCACCTCAACTGGGGCGCCTCCTACTGGACCAACGACATCTACAAGCGGTTCATCTGCCGGGCGTGGCTGAAGCGGGAGCCGAGCGGGCGCACGCTGGTCTGGGTGGCCCGCGCCGCGAGCGTCCTGACCCTGGTGATCGCCGTCGCGATCATGACCCGGTTGACGTCCATCAACCAGGCCTGGCAGATCAACCTGCTCTACGGGGCCGGGCTCGGCGTGGTGCTGCTGTTGCGGTGGCTGTGGTGGCGGATGAATGCGTGGGCGGAGATCGCGGCCATGGTCGTCTCGTCCGCCGTCGCGCCGCTGCTCATCGTCTACCTGGGCGACGACCAGCAACCCCTGCGGCTGCTGCTGGCGGCCACCGCATCCACGCTCGCGGCGCTGGCCGCGATCCGGCTCAAGGGGCCGGAGGACCGGGCGCGTCTGGTCGCCTTCTATCGGCGCGTGCGGCCGGTCGGTTTCTGGGGCCCGATTGCGGCCGAGCTCGGGGAGCGCGACGACCCGGGTCCCCGGCGGCTGGCGCGGGCCCTGGCCGCCGTGGCGCTCTGTTCGGTTTCCCTCTTCGCCGCGCTGGTGGGAATCGGGAGCTGGCTGATCGGCAGTCCGCCTCCCGTCTGGCTGCCGTCGGCGCCCCTGTGGATCGGCGCGCTGCTGGTGACGGCGCTCGCGCTGTGCCCGCTCTGGTACCGACTGGGGTTCGGCTCCAACGGCGCACGGTGAGCGCTCCCGCGAGCCACCTCCGGGCGGCGTCGGGTCCGCCGCGGGGGTCACCGGACCTGGCGGGCGAGCCTCCACTCCCGGGCGAGGCGCCGGGCCTCGGCGAGTTGCGCCGCGGACATCCTCTGCGCGGCCCGGGCGAGACCCTGCAGGGCGCCGTCCCGCACCGCGCCGGTGGCGTACGACGCGGCGAGGCTCAGCCACATGTGGGCACGCACGTAGTCCTGTGCGCCGTAGCGCCGCACGGTGGCCGCACCGCGCCCGGGGAGCCCGAGGCCTTCGCCGTACATGAACCCGAGATTGGACTGCGCCACCGGGTGCCCCTGATCGGCCGCGAGCGTCCACCACCGCATGGCCTCCGGGCCGTTGGGTCGGACCCCGTTGCCGCGGGCGTACATGCCGGCCAGGTTGTTCTGGGCGTCGGCGTCGCCCTGTTCCGCGGCTCGTCGATACCAGCGAATCGCGTTCGCATCGTCCTGCGGAACGCCACGGCCCTCGCGGTAGTGGAAGCCGAGATTGAACTGCGCCGTCGCGTCCCCCTGATCGGCGGCGGCCCGGAACCACCGGGCGGCCGCGGTGTCGTTCGGAAGGAAGCCCTCGCCGCGCCGGTATCGGAATCCGAGCGAGACCTGCGCGTCCGTTTCCCCGAGCTCGGCCCGCGCCCGCAGGCCCATCAACTCGGCCGAGACCTCCGGGACGGGCGCCTCGGTGGTGCTCGTGGCCGCGGCCACGGCGATCGCCACGAGAGCGATGAGCTTCACACGGAGCTCTGGCATCGGCGTGCTCCGACGACCAGGCCTGCCCCCCGCGGGGGCGCCACTACCAGTCGATCCGCGCAGGATCGCCGGCGTAGACCGAGCGGATGAACGCCAGGATCTTCCACACCTCGTCGTCGGTGAGCACGTTGTACACCTTCGGCATCGTCTGCTCGGGGATCTCGCCCTTGATGAGCCGGTACAGCACCTCGTCGTCGCTGCCGAACGTCCAGGCTTCGTCGATCACGGAGGTGGCCATCCCGCCGCCGCCTCCCCCGCCGTGGCATCCCTGACAGCCGACCTGGAAGTACAGCGCCCGGCCCTCGGCCGACATCGCCGCGTCGCCCGTGAACGGGTTCAGCTTCGGCGCGGCCGGCGGCGGGACAGGGGCCGCCGGGGGTGCGGCCCCGGCCAGCGGCACGCCGTACTCCTCGAGAATCGCCTGGATGTCGGCCTGCCGCCGGCCGATGGCCGCTTCCAGGCGATCCTTCAATGCCTCGTTGCCTTTCGCGACGCCCATCGAGATGTCGAACGTGAGCGGCACCCCCGGCTCGTCCGCGAGCGGCACCAGCTCCAGCGGCGCGTTCAATGCCGTGGCGGCGTAGCCGGCCAGCGGACCCCACGCGACGGCGACGTCCAGCGTGCCGGCCACGAGGTCGTCGAGCAGCTTTCGGGGCCGGTCCCGATCGCCGCGCGGATCGAAGAACAGCGAATAGGTCGCCACGTTGTCGAGCAGCCCGCGCCGTGCGAGGCTCTCCTCGGGCGGCGTGTTGACGTGCACTCCGATGCGAAGCTGCCGGAGCTCCGGCGCGTCCAGCGAACGGAAGTCGTGACCCCGGTCGTTGCGGTAGGCCATCACGTAGGACGAACGGTAGTAGGGCTCCGTCCAGAGGACGAAATCCAGCCCCTCGGGAACGCCGAAGATCACGTCGCATGTCCCCGCGTCGATGGTGTTCCGGACCAGGCCGCGCTGGTGGGGCCACCAGGCGTAGACGGGAGCGGCGCCGA
>JAPOWL010000542.1 GCA_026707615.1 Acidobacteriota bacterium
CCCACCTCGTGTGCGTCAGCGGCACCCGCTCCGCCAGCGCCGCCCGTTGCTGCGCGGCGTTCAGGACGTTGAAGTCCCGCGGCAGGCCGCACACGATCCACCGCTCGATGTCCGACTCCGACCACCCTTCCCGGATGCCCTCGGTGTAGGCGCCCAGCGTGAACGGAGCGTCGTCGATCCCGGTGTTCGGCCGCTCGAGCGGCGGTATCTCCATGTCCGCGGCTGCAGCCGCCTCGTGAACCCCCTTCTCGTCGAGCAGCTGGTTGACCAGGCGTTCCCCCGCGCGCAGCTCCTTGCCTTGGCGTCGATGCGGTTGCACAGGTCAATCGCCCGACAATGCCTGACGCGACCGTGCCGGAACCGGAGGCTCGATGCAGGTGGTCCGTGGCCAAGCCCAGTCCAGCCAGAATCCCACAACGGCCTATCGAAGTCCAGACGAGGCCTGAGCGCGCGGGGGTGCGAGCTGACGGCGCTCCCGGTGGTGGTTGGCGGGGACGCTGCGCTCCTCTCGACCCCGGCCATCCGTCGCGCCAAGGCCCGCCCGCTTCCGCCGGCATCCGGGGAGCCCTGACACCCTACTCCCTGACGACCTGACGAGCAGCAAGCCCCTGAGACCGGGCGCCCGGAGCACGATTCAGAAGACGACTCCGAAGCGCAGCGACCGGTAGCTGGCTGGACCGAGATGACTTCGCAAGCGCTGCTGGTTGCGAAACACGGGGCCGCGGTGGCAGGGTGAGCGGCTGGTCGATGCCCCGTGACCGTCAGGTACGGAGACCGATGCAGCGTCTCCGCCCGCTCGTCCGCCGACCACGGGATGGCTGTCTTGACGCCGTGCCGGCGGCCGACCTTGCAGCACGGCTTCCGCGAGCCGGGCATCGTCAAAGGACTCACAGGTCGCGTAGCATGCTGTGGCATGCGTGACGAGGAGTCGAACTCGAATGTTGCAGATGGCACCGGAGACGATGCGCGAGCTCGCGCACCATGTGGCGGACATACTGATAGAGCGGAACGTGCGACTGCCGGGCGAACGGGCGTGGGAAGGCGACTTCAAGGACGCTCTCGCTGACCTGCTGAACGAGGACGCGCCGGAAGCCGGCCGGCCGGCGCGGGAGGTAATCGACCGGGCGGCGCGGGACGTGTTGCGCAACACGCTGCGACTCGATCACCCGCGGTCGTTCGGCTTCGTGCCGACGTGCCCGACGTGGCCCGGCGTGCTGGCCGACTTCATCGCCTCCGGGTTCAACGTCAACGCGGCGACCTGGCTGGTGGCGAGCGGTCCGAGCCAGCTCGAATCGGTCGTGGTCGGCTGGTTCCGCCAATGGTTCGGACTGCCGGACGGGGCCGGCGGACTGATGACCAGCGGCGGGTCCGCGGCGGCCCTGCACGGGTTGGTGGCGGCCCGCGAGGCGGCCGGCAATCCCGAGCGGGCTGTCGCCTACATGAGCGACCAGAGTCACAGCGCGCAGGTCCGGGCGGCCCGCATCGTGGGCATCGCGCCGGATCGGATTCGGGTGCTCCCGACCGACACTTCCGGCCGGATCGAACCGGGCGCGGTTACGGCGGCGATCGCCGCGGACCGGGCGGCGGGATGCACGCCGCTCGTCGTTTGCGCGAACGCCGGCACCCCGACCCGCGGCGCCGTCGACCCGCTGCCGGCCCTGGCGGACATCTGTGCGGCCGAACGCGTGTGGCTTCACGTCGATGCGGCGTACGGCGGATTCGCGATCCTGACGCCGCGCGGCGCGGCGGCGCTCGAGGGCATCGACCGGGCGGACTCGATCAACGTCGATCCGCACAAGTGGCTGTTCCAGCCGTACGAGGCCGGCGCCATCCTGGTGCGCGACGCCGGCACGCTCGAGCGCGCCTTCGCGATTCAGCACGACGTGCTGCAGGATTCGGTGTGGGGCGCCAGGCACGCCAACCTCGCCGATCAGGGGATCCAGCTGAGCCGCAGCTTCCGCGCGTTGAAGGTATGGATGTCGATTCAGACCTTCGGGATGGCGGCCTTCCGCGCGGCCATCGAGAACGGGCTCGACCTGGCCGCCCGCGCCGCGGAGCACGCCGGCAGGAGCCGCACGCTGGAGCTGGTGTCGGCGTCGCTCGGCGTGGTGTGCTTCCGCGTCAACCCCGGCGGCCTCGGCGAGGACGCCCTGGCTCGTCTCAACCGCAAGGTGCTCGCGCACGTGTTCTGGGGCGAGCAGGCGTTCCTGTCGTCCACGATGGTCAACGGTCGATTCGTGCTGCGCTTGTGCATCCTGAACCACAACACGACGTGGGACGATGTCCGGGAGACCCTCGAGACGGTCGAGCGGTCTGCTCACGAAGTGGACGAAGAGTGACCGCCGGCGGCGGAAGCCGCAACGCCGCCAGCCGCCCCGCGGGCGCCCGGACCCCGCGGGACCGAGGGACGCCGCAAGCTCCCGCGACGTACCCGGGGGACTACTCCGGCGCGGCGGCCGGGGGGCGGCAGACGGCCAGGGGGTGGGGGCGGCCGCTGGGGCCGGACCACGCGACGGTGTCGTCGGCCGTTGCGGCGGCCTGTCCGAGGACGGCCGTCAACGTCGGCGGCAGGACCTCGCCGAGGCTGCCCCGCCGCATGGCCGGCTCCCCCCGGGGGGCGTCGGCCGCGAAGTAGAGCCGATCCCGCGCGCGCGTGGCCGCGACGTAGAGCAGGCGCTTGGTTTCCTCCAGCTCGCGCTGCCGCTCGTCGTCCGCCTCCCCCTCCCCGTCCCGGTAGGGCCAGACCGACACCGACGGGCGGCCGCCGCCGGCGTCGGCCGCGACCCGGATGGCGGGGGCCTCCGAGCCGGTTCCGCGGCCGAGGTCGACCAGGAACACGACGGGGAACTCGAGGCCCTTGGCCGCGTGCACGGTCATCAGGCGCACGGCGTCGAACGCCTCGACGAGCGCGTTGGAAAGGTCGCCCGACAGGTGGTCGACGTGGGCCGCGACGCGCGCCATGGTGGCGTAGCCGCGGTTCTGGACGCGGCGCACGATGCTCCGCATCTTCTTCACGTTCTCGCGCGCCTGGAGCGCCGGCCCGGGGCCGAGCTCGACCTCGTAGGCCGACTCGCGGATCGCGCGGTCGAGCACCTCCGCCGGCGGCACCCGGTCGACGAGGGCGAGCCACCGCGGCACGCCGGCCCGCGCGCGTTCCAGCGCCTCCCGGTCGCCGGCGGCCAGCCCCGCCGCCGCGGCCGGCGCCTCCGGCGCGACCAGGGCGTCGGCGAGACGGCCGGCGAGGCGGGCCAGCCCCGGGTCCGAGAGGCCGACCACGCGCGAGCGGAGGAGGGCCGCGGCGCGCAGCTCGGAGCGGGGGCGCGCGAGGTAGCGGACGAGGGCCCGCAGGTCCTTGATCTCGTCGGCGTCGAAGAACCCGAGGCCCTTGTGGACGGAGACCGCCACCCCCCGCCGGGCGAAGGCGCGCTCGAACGCGCGGTGGCTCTCCCGGGCCCGGAAGAGCACGGCCACGTCGTCCGGACGGACGGGCCGCGCCGCGCCCGTCTCGCGGTCCCGGACCGTGCCGGCGTCGAGAAGCCGGGCCACCTCCGCCGCCACTGCGGCCGCCTGCGCGTCCACGTCGGCGGCGACGATCGCCCCCAGCGGCGTGTCGCGCGGCGTGTCGCGCGGCGTGTCGCGCGGTGTGTCGCGCGCCGCATCGGGCGCGCGCGGATCGAACGGGAAGTGGTCCTCGGCCGCGAAGCGGAACGCGTCGCGGCGCCCCGGCGCCTTCGGCACCGCCGCGAACAGGTCGTTCAGGAAGGCGAGGAGCGGCGGCGTGGCGCGGAAGCTCTGCGCGATGGTCTGCCGCACCCCGCGGTCTTCGCGCGGCGCGCCGTCGTCCGCCGCGCCGTCGTCCGTGCCGTCGTCGGAGGCCGCCTCGTCGCGGAGCGCCGCCACGCCGTCCACCGCGTCCTGCAGGACGGAGACGTCGGCGTCGCGGAACCGGTAGATGGACTGCTTGCGGTCTCCGACGACGAAGATGGACGGCGGCAGCGCCGCCTCGTGCACCAGGCCGGCGCCCTCGCCCCACGAGCGGACGAGCAGCCAGACCAGCTCCCACTGCTCGCGGCTCGTGTCCTGGCACTCGTCCACCAGCACGTGCTGGTAGCGGGACTCGAGCCGGTAGCGCGAGCGGGCGAACTCGTCCATGCGCCGCAGGAGGTCGAGCGTGCGCTCGAGGACGTCGGACCCTGCCCTCCGGGTAGTCGGCGCCGGTGATGCTCGCGTCGACGGACCGGTTC
>JAPOWL010000159.1 GCA_026707615.1 Acidobacteriota bacterium
CGGGGCCTGCTGCAGGTGGACGTCGACGGCTACGGCGGACTCCGCCTGACCGACCAGGCGCGACCCGCGCTGCGCGGTGAGGTCGCCATCACGCTCCGCCGCGATGCGCCGGCACGCCGGGGGCGGCGGGGCCGGGACGCGGGCGCCGCCGGGGCGCCGGAGCGGCGGCGCTCCGCCGGTCCCGCCCACCAGGCCCTGTTCGACGCGCTGCGGGCGCGGCGGCGCGAGCTCGCCGTGGAGCAGGGGGTGCCGCCCTACGTCATCTTCCACGACGCCAGCCTCGTCGCGATGGCCGAGCGCCGGCCCCGCTCGCCCGGCGAGTTCGCCACCATTCCCGGCGTCGGCGCCACGAAGCTGGAGCGCTACGGAGAGACGTTCCTGGCCGTCATCCACGCCCACCGGGACGGCGCCGACGCGCAAGCCGTGGATCCCCTCACGACCGCGACGGGAGCCGGGGCGGACGTTGCCGGCGACCGACCAGAGACTGAGCTGTAAGGCGTCGTGGCAGAGGAGCGAAGCATGCCCGTGAGGCTCGAACCCGTCTCCGAGGAGCACCTGCAGGGCCTCTGCCGGGCGATCGAGGCGGTCGCGCGGGAGCGGCGCTACCTGGGGAACGTCGACGGCTTTCCGCTCGAGGAGGTTCGTCAGTTCGCCGCCGGCCTCGTTGCCGGCGGTGGCGTTCAGCTCGTGGCGGTCGACGACGACGGCGGCGTCGCCGGCTGGTGCGACATCCGGCGCAACCCGTTCGAGGGATTCCGGCACGTCGGCACGCTCGGCGTCGGATTGCTGCCCGCCCACCGGGAACGAGGACTCGGGACGAAGCTGCTCGCGCGTGCCGTCGAGGCCGCCGCGGCGGCGGGGATGCGCCGCATCGAGCTCGAGGTCTTCGCGTCGAACACCCGCGCGGTCCACGTCTTCGAGAAGGCCGGCTTCGTCCGCGAGGGCCTCAAGCGCGGCGCCCGCCTGCTCGACGGCGTCGCCGACGACGTGGTCTGCATGGCGCTCCTCCTGCAGGGGGCGGACGGCGCGTGACCGCCGGCGCAGTCGTGCTGCTCAGCCCGCCATTCGTCGCCGCGACCGCAAGGTCGCGCTGCGGCCTCCGCTCGGCGTCCAGGCAACCCTCCAGGAGTCGCCGCCGTCCGCGGCACAGACTCCTGGCACGCGGCCGCCTTGCCCCGCGGCCCCCGGCCTACGGGGCCCGTATGTCGGGCGCCACCGGCAGCACGAGGTGCGAAGGGTGCAGATCGTCGTGCAGCACGCGCTGGGTCGCGGCCTCGAGCTCCGCCCCTTCCCCGAAGACGGTCGCGGTGTTGGGGTTGCGGTCGAAGTGGGGGAAGTTCGACGAGCTGATCTCGAGGCGGATCCGGTGACCGCGGCGGAAGACGGTGGCCGTGTAGCCGAGATCGATGGTGTAGTCGTGGACCGCGCCCGGCGTGAGCCACGATTCCAGGTAGTCGGAGTTCCGGTAGCGGGCCCGGATGATCCCCTCGGACACGTTGTGGGCGTAGCCGTCGAGGTGGACGTCGACCAGCTTCGCGGTGAAGTCCGTATCCGGAGCGGACGACGCGGCCCACAGCTCGACCCGCACCGGGCCCATCACCGTCAGGTCGTCCTCGAGCGGCTCGCTCGTGTAGACCAGCACGTCGCCGCGGCGCTCGACCCCGCGCTGGTCGAAGGCTCCCGACGCCAGCATGTCGTTGCGGCAGCACATGTTGCCGCCCACGGTCGGCACCGGCTCCCGGGGGTCGTAGACGTAGACGTCGGCCGAGCCGGCGGGGCCCTCGGCGGCGAGCGCGCCATCGCCGGCCAGCGAGTTGGCATGGCCGCCGCTCTGCAGGTAGAGGCGGGTCTCCAGGGAGCCCGGCGGCGGGAACTCGTCGGCGGTCACCCAGAAGCCGCTGCCCTTCGTGCCCTCGTGGGGCGGCGTCATCACGAAGACCCGGACCGCGGGATCGTCCGCAACGCCGTTGTCGATACCCTTCAGCCAGTAGTCGAACCAGCGCGCCCAGGCCGCGTTGAGGTCGAAGACGTTGTCGGGGCCGAAGTCGATCTCGCCGGCCGTGGTGTCGGCGGGGCAGGCGTGGCAGAGCGCCCGCATCACGAGCTGCGTGCCGTTCCGCGCCGCCTCCGTACCCGCCTCGTCGCGCATCCCGAGGAAGTTGCGGACCGTGCCCTCCTGGAAGATGTCGTACCAGCCGCCGGTGATGAGCGCCGGCACCTGGATGCGCGGGTACTTCGTCTCGACGTCGAGCGCGCCCCAGTAGTCGTCGTAGGCGGGGCGGGCGAGCCACTCGTCGTAGTAGGCGGCGATGTTGCCGTGACGCCGGAACCCGGCGAAGTCCTTGAGCGGCAGCTGCCAGAGCCAGTCGTCGAGGAGCCTCGCGCGGCCCTCGGCGACGAACGCCTCGACCTCCTGGAGCACCTGCTCGCGCGGTGCCCCGGCCGCCTCGAGCCGCCGCTCGAGCGTGTCGGGGGCCAGCGTCTGCGCGGTCCAGCTCTGCGCGAACCAGAGGTCGAAGGCACCCCCCTGGTAGGTCCAGCCCTTGTGGTAGTCGGACGAGCTGTAGTGCGGCGCGATGGCCACCAGGTGGGGCGGCTGCTCGACGGCGGCCTGCCACTGCGTGAGGCCGACGTAGGAGCCGCCGATCATGCCGACCTTGCCGTTCGACCACGGCCGGGCGGCCGCCCACTCGACGGCGTCGTAGCCGTCGCGGGCCTCCTGCCGCATCGCGTCGAACTCGCCCTCCGAGCGGTAGCGGCCCCGCGTGTCCTGGTTGAGCGTGGCGTAGCCGCGCTCCGCGAAGTAGCGGCCGACGGCCGCATCGCAGTCGCTTCCCGGAGCCGGCGAGCGGCGGTTGTAGGGCGTGCGCTGCAGGATGACGGGGAACGGGCCCTCGCCCGGTGGCAGGTACACCTCGGTGGCGAGCCGGACGCCGTCGCGCATCGGCGCCTGCTCGACGCTGCAGGTGACGCCGGCCGACTCCCCGCTCTGGGCGCTCCGACCCGCCGGCGCCGCGCCGGCCGTCCCGGCCAGGGCTACCATGAGGGCAGCCGCGGCACCGACCGCCGCCGTCCCGCGATTCGTCGTGAGGCGCTCTCGCATCGTCGGCTCCTCCGCCGGCACCAGCCGGCCAACCACGGCCGCCATCCGCCGACCTGTACCCGCCGTCACCTGGACGACCCGATCGATGATCGCCCGCGGGCTCCCCATCGATATCCAACCCGGGCAGACCGACCCACGAGCCGGTGTCGCCGAACCCCCGCCCGTTCGCATTCCCGGGCGCATGCGGACTGCTGGCCCGACCGTGCGGCGCCTAGACGAGTCGCAGCCCCTCGCCGACGATCGCGCGCAGCAGCGGGTCTCCCTCGCGGCGCCGCCGCTCGAACGACCTCGCGGTCACGACGAGCGGCTCGATCGGCAACGCAGTGCGCCGCAGCACCTCGCCGATCCGGTCGAAGATGCGCCCCGGCAACTCGCCGACCACCAGCAGGTCGATGTCGCTGCCTTCGTGTTCCATCCGCCGGGCGAACGAGCCGAACACGTAGATCGCGTCGATCTCATAGTCGCTGCGCAGCCCGGCCGCCAGGCGCTTCAGCTCGAGAAGGACCTCCGCACGCGCCCCAGGATCAAGCGAGCGGACTGCAGACACCGCTCCACATCCTTGCTGTCGTAGTAGGCCGACGGGGCAGTCTCGACATCCAGCCCGTTGGGATAGCGGGTCGGGATGTAGTGCTGGTCGAGCAGTCGCGCGTCGTCATCGAGCTCCCCGAACTCCGCGTCCGTCGCCGCCGCCTCCCGCACGAGACGGCGCAGGCTGTGCGTGACGATGCTCGTCCGCCCGCGCGCGTAGAGCACCGCCTTGAGCGCCTTCTCGCCGGCCTGCTGCGCCTGGAAGCACGCCCACTCATGGTGTCCGGTGGCTGCACTGTCCTCGGCCGCCGCCAGGTCGGCGTGCGCCTGATCGAACCACGTCCGCGCCAGGACGTCCCGGCCGGCCACCGCTCTACGATGACATGGCGCGCCGTTCCTGAACAGCGCCCGGTATCGGACCCCGGCGTGTCCGGTCGGCGCTGCCGGACGGCGGCGGCCGGGGACGCGCAGGCCCCGGCGCACGATGCTCGCGGATGGAAGGCTACGGCGTTCCGATCGCCGCGCGGCCCTGCCGGGGCACGTACTGCTGGATCTTGCCGGTCGCCGTCTGCGGACGCTGAGCGACGAACGACACCCTGCGCG
>JAPOWL010000568.1 GCA_026707615.1 Acidobacteriota bacterium
TGCACGACTCCTACGCCACGATGGAGACGGGCGACCGCTGCCTCTCGCGGGGCACCTACGGCATCATGATGCCGACCGCCTACAACAACGGGAAGATGTTCTTCCAGACGCCCGGGCACGTCGTGATCCTGAGCGAGATGATCCACAACGCGCGCATCATCCCGATCGACGCCGGCCCGCCCGTCGACCCGGCCATCCGGCTCTGGAACGGCGATCCGCGCGGCCGCTGGGAGGGCAACACGCTGGTGGTGGAGTCGGCGAACTTCAAGGCCGTCGCCAACCAGCGCGGCCCCGGCTCGCGGGCGCCGCAGACGGAGGCGCGGCGCGTCGTGGAGCGCTTCACGTTCGTCGACGCCGATACGCTGCGCTACGAGCTGCGGGTCGACGACCCGGAGACCTACACCGCGCCCTGGACCGTCTCGTTCAACTACCGGCGGGACGATGCCTACGTGCAGTACGAGTACGCGTGCCACGAGGGGAACTACGCCGTCCCCAACTCGCTGAGCGGGCAGCGGGCGCAGGAGAAGCGGTAGGAGGCCGCGGCGCAGAAGGGACAACACAGGAGGACTCCCCGGCGCAGACTCCCGACGAGCTCGCAGGGCCCGCGAGCGCACCTGCGCGGGGCTCGTCGCGAGCGGTTCTGCGGCGCAAGCTGCCGGGTCTTCGAAGAGTGCGGCCGCCCGACCCCAAACCGATGCGTCAGTTCGTCTACGTCCTCATCGTCGCCGTCGCTTCGCCGGCGCTCGTCGTGGGCTACGTCCTGACGATGCTGCGCGGATGGGGAGAGATGCGCCGCAGCGGGTTGTCGATCACGGCGGCGAACGCGCTGGTCAACCGCACCCTGCTGCACCGCCTCGGCCGGCGCCCGGACCCGGTGGCGGCCTCCCTCCTGCCGCGCGTGCCGTACCTGTCGCGTCCGGGCCGCGTTCTCATGCACGGGCCGCTGTTCTGGGCCACCCGCATCACCGGATGGTATCCGGGCTCCCTGCGCTACGACGTCGCGGCGGCGGAGTCTCCCTCCGGCATGTTCGGCGCCCGCACCGCCTTCTTCGACGCGGCCCTCACCCGCTGCCGGCCCCGGGTGCGTCAACTGCTCATCCTCGGTGCCGGCTTCGATACGCGCTCGTTCACCCATGCGCGAGGGCTGCCGGTGTTCGAGGTCGACCTGCCCGCGATGCAGGCGCTCAAGCAGCGGCTGCTGCTCGAGAGCGGGTGGCGCCGCGACGACATCGTGTTCGCGCCGGTCGACTTCGACCGGGAACGATGGCTGGACGCGCTGACCGCCCGCGGCTTCGACCCGGCCCAGCCGACGTTCGTGCTCTGGGAGGGCGTCAGCTTCTACCTCCGGGCGCCGGCCGTGGGCGAGACCCTGCGGGCGATAGCGTCGCTCGCCCCGGGCACGGTGCTGGCGTTCGACTACTTCGCGCGGCGGGTCGCGGAGCCGACCACGCGCGGTGGGCGGCTGGTGAAGCGGCTCAGCCGGCTCAACGGGGAGGAGTTCCGCTTCGGGCTCCCCACGCGCCCCCCGGCGCGGGAGCACGCCGCGGCGTTCGTGCGGCAGTACGGGCTGCGGCTGGTGGACTACCGGGCGATCGGTCCGGAAGCGCCCCCGCGGGAGCCGCTCGGGGGGCTCGTGGTGGCAGTGCGGGACGCGCAGGCGGCGGGGGCGGCACCACCGTCGGCCTGACGGTCGGGCCGCGGCGTACGTCGGCCCGGCGGCTGTGCCGCGTGTCCGGCGCGGCCAACGTCGCGGCTCGTGCCGGTGGGAAGGACCGGCGCTGCACCGCGCCTCGGAGAGTGAGGATGGGAATGCGGATCAGCCGAGGCACTCGAATGGCGGCCGCGCTGACTGGGCTCGCGGCGATGGCGGCGCTCGACGCCGCTCCCGCCGCCGGGCAGGACGGAAGCGCCTACCGCCTCGTGGAGGACTGGCCGCGGTATCCCGCCGGGGCCGAGTTCGAGATGGGAACCGGCATCGCCGTCGACGCCGAGGGCACGGTCTACGCCATCTCGCGCGACATCGATCACTGGGCGAGCCATCCCCTCGCGATGACACGCTACCGGGGCAAGGGCTCGATCTGGAAGTTCGACCGCGACGGGAAGTTCCTCGGCCTCTTCGCGGAGGAGCAGGCCTTCATCGGCCCGCACAGCATCTACGCCGACGGCCAGGGCTACATCTGGGTGGTCGATCGCGACGGGCACCAGGTCAAGAAGCTGACGCCGGACGGGACGCCGGTCCTGACGCTGGGCGAGTACGGCCGCTTCGGCGACGACGAGACGCACTTCAACGGCCCCACGAGCGTTGCGGTGCTCCCCAACGGCGACATCGTCATCGGCGACGGCTACTGGAACTCGCGCCTCGTGTGGTTCAGCGCCGACGGGCAGTATCTCCGGCAGGTGGGCGAGTACGGTAACGGCCCGGGCCAGCTCGGCGTCGTGCACGCGGTGGCGGTCGACGCCCGCGGGAGGCTCCTCGTGGCCAACGTCTGCGGCGGCGCGCTGCACACCTACGTCACGGCGCCCGGCCAGATCGCCCCCGAACGCCTGCCGCCGATCCCCGGCTGCCGCAGCCGCTTCGACGTCTTCCACCAGGACGGCAGCTACGAAGGGCCCTGGTCGGTCGTCGAGGGCGCGCTGACCCTCAGCATCGCCGCCTACGGAGACCGGATCTACGCGGGGACGACGGGAGCGGAACGCGGACGGCAGGACGTCGTGGTCGTCGACGCGGAAACCGATCGGGTCGTGGACCGCATCGCGAGCGCCAACGTCTACGTGCACCAGATGGCGCTCGATGCCGCCACCGGCGACATCTACGTCGCCTCCGTCTACCCGGAGCATGGAGGACGACTCCGCGGCCCCGAGGGGCCGTCGTTCGTTCGCTGGACACGCGACCCACGGTGAGAGCCGGCCGGGAGCGGCCGGAGCGCGCGGGTCGCCGGCGTGCACTCGGAGGGAACGGAGGGGTGTCATGAAGGCTTGGCAACGCGCCGGAACGGGCGTCGCGGCGTTGGCAATCGCTCTCCTGATCGCACCGGGCTCCGCGCTCGGGCAGCCGGCGACGGATGGGTCCGAGGGCTGGACGGTGCCGCGAACGGTGGACGGACAGCCCGACCTGCAGGGCGTCTGGGCCAGCGACTCGGCGACCCCGCTCGAGCGGCCGGCGGAGCTCGCGGACAAGGCCGCGCTGACCGAGGAGGAAGTGGCGACGCTCCAGACCCGCGCCGCCCGGCTCTTCAGCGCCGACGCCGGCGACGCGGCCTTCGGCGAGAGCGTGTTCCGGGCCGCCCTTACCGACGCCCAGGAGCATCGCTCCGGCGACGGCGTCACGGCCGCGAACCCGGAGGGCACCGGGAACTACAACCAGTTCTGGCTCATCGACCGGTGGTTCGACAACCGGACGTCGCTGATCGTCGACCCGCCCGACGGCCGCCTGCCGCCGATGACGGCCGAAGCCGAGGCGCGACGCGAGGCCGTTCGCAATCGGCCGCGGCCTCCCTTCCCGACGGGGCCGGAGGACCTCGGGGCGGGCCTGCGCTGCAGCGGCGGCCGGGTCCCGCTGACCGGCCGGGGCTACAACAGCAACTACCAGATCGTCCAGACGCCGGGGCACGTCGCGATCCTGATGGAGATGATGCACGAGACGCGCATCATCCCGCTCGACGGGCGCCCGCACGTCTCCCCGCGCTGCGCACCGATCTCGGCGACTCGCGGGGCCGCTGGGAGGGCGACACGCTGGTGGTCGAGACCACCAACCTGAAGCGCGACGCGAACTTCAGCGGGGCGTCCCGCGATCTGCGGCTCGTCGAGCGATTCACCCGGGTAGGACCGGAGACCCTCCAGTACGAGTTCACGATGCACGACCCGGCCACCTGGACGCGCCCCTGGACGGCGCGCATCTTCATGCGCCCCGCCCCCGGCACGGGCGTCATCTACGAGTTCGCCTGCCACGAGGGGAACTACGCCATCGCCAACACGCTGCGCGGCGCCCGCCTGCAGGAGGCGGCGGAGCGCGAGACGAACCAACCGTGACCCGGCCTGCCGCCGGATGAGAGAGGATCCGGGACCCTCGCGGCCGTTCTGGCGGCGGGGCGTCCGCCAGAACTGACCGGTCGCCGCCGGATGAGACGATCTGGGGAAGGGAAGACCCACCTGGAAGTAGAACGACGAAGAGAGGAGCCGCCCGGTGG
>JAPOWL010000472.1 GCA_026707615.1 Acidobacteriota bacterium
CCGGTCCGAGGGCGTCGTGCAGGTGGGGGACGACCGCGTGCCGGTGGAAGCCCTGGCGGAGCGGCTGCGCGCCGACCTGGCGGACAGGACGGAGAAATCGGTATTTCTGCGGGGCGACGGCGCGATCACCTACGCCGAGCTGGTGCAGGTCGTGGACGTCATCAAGGAGGGCGGGGTGCAGGAACTGGGTCTCGTCCTCGCGGAGCCGACCGGACGATAGGAGTCCGCGCCGCGTCACGTGCGATGCAGACGCTCCGCACCGGCACCCGCTCTCGACGCCCCCCTCGGAGCGCACCGGGCGTCTGCACCGTAGAACCGGCGGCGCCCGGGTTCGTTGCCCGCGCGGACTCCCGACGCGATCGTCAGGTCGCGCACGGAGCCCGGTCGTGAGAGAGGCGGCATCGGAGCTCCTCGTCGAGCGTGCGCGGGAGGGCGACGGCTTGCGCCGGACGCTGCTCGGTTCGGGGGCCGTGCACCTGCTGGCGATCGCGACCCTGCTCCTGGCGCCGGCCGAGTGGTTCTCGCGGCCCGCCGAGGAAGCCCTCGACGTCATGACGCTGCGGCTCGGCGGCCCCGAGGGGCCCGGCGTCGGCGGCCGGACGGCGCTTGGAGGCCGCCCCGTGCAGGAGGTCATCACCTTGCCGGAGGCCCGCCGGCCGCAGTGGATCCAGCCACCGGCCCCGGCGCCGCCGAGGATGATCCTGCCCGTGCCGCAGGAGGTGACGCGCCGCCGGCCGGAACCCGAGACCGAGGTGCCGACCGTTCCCGAGGAAGCGCGGGGTCGCCGGCTGACCACGGGCCCGGAAGAGGTGCTCGGGTCGACGATGGCCGACACGGGCGTGCAGGGCATCGGCATCGGGCTGTCCGGCGGCGGGCTCGGCGGGAGCGGCGGCGAGGTCGCGATCGAGGATTTCTGCTGTCCGGAGTACCTCGCCACGATGCTGGATCTGATCCGGCGGCGGTGGGACAGGCACCAGCGTGTGACCGGCACGGTCATCGTCCGTTTCGCGATCGGACGCAGCGGTCGCATCGACGCGGTGACCGTCGATCGCGGCAGCGGCTACCTGGCCCTCGATCTGGCCGCACAGCGCGCGGTGCTGCTCACCCGGCAGATTCAGCCGCTCCCGGAGCGCTTTGGCCAGGACACCCTCAACGTGCGCCTGACGTTCGAGTATCGACCATGAAGAATTCGAGCCGATCGCTCGCCTCGGTGGCCGCGCTGGCCCTGGCCGCAGGCGGCGCCGTCGTTCTCACCGCGCAACCACCGGACGACCCACCGTCTCCTCAGAGGTCCGAGGTCGACCTGATCATCGGCGACCGAATCGGCTCCCAGCCCCGGTTCGCGGTACCCGACTGCCTGGCGCCCGGCGGAGAGCCGGAGCTCGTCACGGCCGGCCGCATCCTGGCCCAGGTCCTATGGGACGATCTCGACTTCGAGCGCGAGTTCCGAATGCTCCCGCGGGACACGTACTCGACGGTTCCACCGGCGCGTTCCCTGACCGACCTGCCGTTCCAGGCGTGGCAGGAGCTCGGAGCCGACGGCGTCGTCAGCTGCGCTCTGACCAGCCTTGCCGACGGCCGCATCAGCGTGCGGGCGCGGCTGTTCAACACCCGATCGCTCGAGTCGGCGTTCGGCGTGGAGTACTCGGGCACGCTGCGCAACGTGCGGGTCTACGCGCACGAGCTCTCCGACGAGATTCACCGGCAGCAGCGGGGCCTCGAAGGGGTGGCCCGCAGCCGCATCACGTTCGTCTCCGACCGCGACAGCGAGTCGGCCCTGGGACTGGTCGAGAATCGTCAGACGAAAGAGGTCTACATCGCCGACTACGACGGAGCGAACGCCCAGCGCGTCACGGTGAGCCGGTCGCTCAACGTCACGCCGACCTGGTCGGTGAACGGTCGCGCCGTCGCCTACACGTCCTGGCGGAACGGACCGCCCGACGTCTTCATCTCTCACATCTACGAAGGCCGCCTGGAGGCGCCCCTCGGAGGCACCGTCGACATCCACAACTGGTTGCCCTCCTATTCGCCGGACGGACGCTGGCTCGCGTTCACGTCGAACCGCGACGGTAATCCCGAGGTATACGTCAGCCGGACCGACGGCACGGATCTCCGGCGCCTGACGAATCACCCGGGCATCGATACCAGCCCGACCTGGTCGCCCCTGGGGCTGCAGATCGCCTTCACCTCCAACCGCACCGGGTCGCCTCAGATTTACGTGGTCGGAGTCGACGGGACCGGTCTGAGACGCATCACGTTCGAGTCGTACTGCGATCGCCCGACCTGGTCGCCCGCGCCGTACAACGAAATCGCGTACGCCTCGCGCACGGGGCCCGGCTACGACATCAAGGTCGTCGATCTGGCGACCAACGAGGTGCGGCAGCTCACGTTCGGCCTCGGCAGCAACGAGAGCCCGAGCTATGCCGCCAACGGTCGACATCTGGTGTTCTCGTCCGATCGGACAGGCGACCGCCAGCTGTTTCTCATCGGTCGCGACGGTCGCGGCCTGCGGCGCATCACGAACGACGGCAACAACGAGATGCCCGGCTGGTCGCGGTGAGCGCTCCACCTGCGCGAGGAGGAAGACGGTGAACTGTTCAGGAAGTGGGCGCGATGCGGCCCGGAGCGTGGCGTTCGGTACGACGCGGGGCGGCGCGGCGGCCGCGGTGGCGCTCGCGATGCTCGTCGCCGCGTCCTGCGTCCGGAACCCGCCGCCGGTGGAGCCGGAGCCGACGGCCCCGCCTCCCGGGGCGGAGGAGATGGCGGGGGGGCGTCCGGATCGGCCCGCCCCGAGACCGAATCCGCGTCCCGCGGCGCCCCTGCCTCCCGTGCTCCCCGAGGAGGACGAGTTCACCACGCGGTCGTTGGAAGAAATCAACCGCGATTCCCCGCTCAGCCCCGTGTTTTTTGCGTACGACAGCTCGGAGCTCGACGGGGAGGCCCAGGGGGTCCTCGAGGCCAATGCAGACGTGCTGATGCAGTTTCCGACGTGGGTGGTGACGATTGAGGGGCACTGCGACGAGCGGGGCACGCCGGAGTACAACCTCGGCCTCGGGGAGCGCCGGGCGTTGGCCGTGCGGGACCACCTGGTACGCCTCGGCCTGCCGGTGTCGCAGTTGCGCACGGTCAGCTACGGCAAGGAGTTCCCCTTCGCGCCCGGCAACGACGAGGCGTCCTGGGCCGCCAACCGGCGTGCCCATTTCGTGATCACGGCACAGTAGCCGGCATCTCGCACGCGGGCGGACAGATGGGAGTGGAACCATGAGACGCGTTCTTGCGCTCGGCGTCGTCCTCTTCTGGAGCGTCGTCGGACCGGTCTCGGCGGCCGACCGGGAGCACGAGCAGGTGATCGCGGATATCCGGATGCTCGAGGCACAGGTCTTGCAGAACCAACGCATGCTCACCGCGCTGCACGACGCGATCGAGGCGCTGACCGCCACGCTGGCGAGCCACGGCGACGAGATGCGCAGGGCATTCGCGGATCAGCAGCTGGCGACCGGGAGCATCGCGGCGGGGGTCCGGGTGGTGCGCGAGAAGATCGACGAAAGCAACGTGCGTGTCGCTTCGCTGTCGCAGGAGGTCGAAGCGCTTCGCCTGGCGTTTCCTCCCTCGCCGCCGGCGATGACGTCGCTGGTCGATCCGGACACCGGATTGCCCCTCGATCCGCCGCCGGCGGCCCTGGTCGCGGCCCCTGCCCCGCTGCCGGCCGGAATCTCCCCTCAGCGCATGTACGACACCGCCTGGGCCGACTACACGAACGGGCAATGGTCGCTGGCGATTCAGGGCTTCGAGGCGTACATTCAGACGTTTCCTCGTTCGGAGCTGACCGACGACGCCGCCTTCTATGTCGGGCAGACGCATTTCGCCGAGGGCCGTTTCCCCGAAGCGGTCGAGGCGTTCGAGGCGGTCCTCGGTGACTATCCGGCCGGCGACGTGGTGCCCGAGGCCTGGTACAAGCTCGGGCTCGCCCTCGACCGGCTGGGCGAGACGGATCGGGCTCGCGAGGCCTTCGAGGGCGTCGTGAGCGAACACCCCGAAAGCAACATGGCCGCGCTGGCTCAGCAGGCGCCCGATCGCCTCGACCGGCCCGCTCGCTGAAAGGTAGCTGTCGATGGGAAGTGTGAACAAGGCCATCCTGGTGGGCAACCTGGGCCGCGACGCCGAGCTCCGGCGATGCGAGC
>JAPOWL010000391.1 GCA_026707615.1 Acidobacteriota bacterium
TGGTAGTGGCAAGATGAAAAAGGACCCCGTGGCCATCTGAAAAGGGACCCCCTGAGCACTCACGAAATGGCGGTCCTGTGGCGATGGATCGAGGGACGAGACACGGTTCGTCTCGTCGACATCGCCAGGAGGGACGCGGAGGTGATCAGGATGAGTCAGTGGGCCGAGATCCGCCACCTGCATCTGGTGGAGGGGGTACCGAAGAAGGAGATTGCGCGGCGGCTGGAGCTGGACGTCAAGACGGTGCGCCGCGCCGTGGACCAGCCGACGCCGCCGGTGCGGGTGTCGCCGCCGCGGGTCAGCAGCCTGGACCCGTGGCGGGACCAGATCACGCAGTGGCTGCGCGACGACCGGAAGTTGACCGCGAAGCGGGTCCGGCGATTGCTGCTGCCGCTGGCCGGCGCGGTCTCCCCGCGGACGGTGCGTCGCTACGTCGCGGCGCTGCGCAGGCGTGTCACGTCGAAAGAGGCCTTCGTGCACCGCAGCGTGGCTCCCGGCACGACGATGGAGGTCGACTTCGGCGAAGCGTGGGTCGACATCGCCGGGACGCCGCGCAAGGTGAAGTACCTGGTGGCGACGCTGCCGTACTCGAATGCGTATTTCGCCAAGGCGTACCCGGTCGAGCGGCTTGAGTCGCTGCTCGACGGCATCGAGTCGGCGTTCGCTTACTTTGGCGGCGTGGTCGATCGCGTGGTGCTGGATAACACCTCGCTGGCGGTCAAGGAGATTCTGGCCGGTCGGGACCGGGTGCTGACCGAGGCGTTCGAGGCGTTCCGGGGCGCGTATCCGTTCCGGGCCGAGTTCTGCGCGCCGGCGAAGGGCTGGGAGAAGGGTTCTGTCGAGGGAGGTGTCAAATACGTCCGCGGCCTGGTGTTCCGGCCGCGGCTGGCGGTCGACAGCTGGGCGGCGCTCAACGCGACGCTCCTCACGGAGTTGGAGGCCGACCTGCCGGCGCGCCACCTCGACGACGGACGCTCTGCAGAGGAAGCCCTGGCGCTGGAGCGGCAGCATCTGCGGGCGATGCCCAAGCACCTTCCCGCCACCTGCCGCGTCGTCGCGCGAGTGGCCGACAAGTTCGGGCATGTGCGGGTCGAGCACATCACCTATTCGGTGCCGATCCGCTGTGCCTACCAGCCGGTATGGGTGAAGCTGTATCACGACCGGGTGGCGGTCGCGGTCGGCGCCGACGTGGTGGCGGAGCATGGCCGTGCGTTCTGCCGGGGCTCGAAGGTCCTCGACCCGTTCCACGTGCTGCCGCTGCTGGAGCGCAAGCACCGGGCGGTGGCCGAGGCGACGGCGCTGATCGACTGGCGGCTGGCGCCGGTGTGGCAGCAGGTGCGGGACGAGCTGGCCAGGCACACGCGCAAGCCCGATCAGGAGTGGGTCCGGATGCTACGGCTGATGGAGACGCACCCGGCTGCGGCCGTCGAGCGTGCGGTGACGACCGCGCTCGAGCGGCAGTCGCCGCGTCTGGAGACGGTACGGCTCATTCTCCGGCAGCAGCAGGCTGGCCCGCCGCCGGTGTGCCCGCCGGTGTCGGAGGTGCACCCGGAGCTGGCGCAGATCACGGTGCCGGTCCCGATGCTGGCGGCCTATGACGCGCTGGTGGAGGGCCGTTGCTGATGGCGACCACGATTATCGAGCCCCCGCATCTGGCCGCGGACCTGAAGACGCTGTACCTGTCGACGATCGCAGAGCAGTGGCGGCCGCTGGCCGAGCAAGCCGTCCGCCAGCGTCAAGGGCCGGCCGACTACCTGGCCGAATTGGTGCATCTGGAGGTGACCGGACGCCGGGAGCGCCGCATCCAACGCCGCATTCACGATGCCCGCTTCCCGATGCTGAAGACGCTCGACGCCTTCTCGTTCGAGGCGCAACCGGACCTGGACCGCGAGGCGGTGCTGGCGGTCTTCGACTGCAGCTTCGTCGCCGAGGCCGCCAACGTCGTGTACATCGGTGGAGTCGGCACCGGCAAGACGCACTTGTCCATCGCGTTGGGGATGGCCTGCTGTCAGCACGACTACCGGGTGCGCTTCGTGACCGCGGCCGAGTTGGTCACGCTGCTCGTCGAGGCGCAGCAGCAGGGCCGGCTCGCCCGCAAGCTCGCCCAACTCGCCCGCTTCGACGTCATCATCCTCGATGAGCTGGGATACGTTCCGCTCGACAAGGTCGGCGCCGACCTGCTGTTCGGCTTTATCAGCCAGCGCTACGAGCGCCGCAGCCTCGTGGTGACGACGAATCTGCCGTTCGCCCGCTGGTCCGAGGTCTTCCTCGACCCGACGGCCGCCGCCGCGGTCATCGACCGGATCGTCCACCACGCGACGGTGCTTCAGACTTCGGGCAGCAGCTTCCGGCTGGCAGCGGCGAAACGGAACCAGGCGCCGACGGCCGACGAGGAGGGGGAAACACGTTGATGGTCCCGGACCCTGCTCGGAGAATCGGCTGTGGGTCGCCGGATCGCGCCGAGCACCTGAACGCCGGTTACGTAACCGTGCACAGTTGAGCTGGAACACTCGGGGGAATGGTGGCTGACAGGTACACGGCTCGCCTTCGGCTTCGCGAGACAACCGCTGTTGCGGGACCGTGTGCCGTATCCGCGGGGGCCGTACAAGTGCTCCCACAGCGATCATCGTCGATGACTGATACGGGAACGACGTTCATCCGCAGGATCTCGATGAGCCACCGGCTCGTCCGTTCGCAAACCACGCGCCACTCTGCCCCGGCCTTGCGGAGCGGAGCGGAGGATTCGCGCGCGGCCGAGCGTCAACGCTCATCCGAACGTGGTCCGCGCGCGCGAGAGCACCGCCTCCAGGCTCGCCTGGCGCAACAACCGATGCCGCTCGTCCCCACCGGCAACGCGTGCGCCAAACGAGCCTTCCGCGGCACTCGGGTGGTCGCTCGACGGAACGCCCTCTCAGGTTCGTCGTCGATCACACCGTCCGGCCCAGCCCGGACGTTCCGTCTCGCGAGGGTACCCCGACCGGGCATGACCAACACCAACGTCCGGCTCGGAACCCACCGTCCGCACTCGGACGTTCGCTCCGCCGATCGGTTCCAGAAAGGAGGTCAACAACTGACAACAGACTGACGAAACTGGGGGGTCCCTTTTCACGTGGCCACAGGGGTCCCTTTTCAAGTTGCCATTTCCATTCGAGGGCGGCGAGCTCCGCGAACCGCAGGCGCGCCCCGACGAGCGGCGCTTCCAACAGCTAACCGTTCTGGTCGCGCCGCAGGCAGGCGAAACGGTCAAGCGTCGCCTCCGGCGTCGGCGATGCCAGGACGGTGCGGAACGCACTCAACTGCGGCTGGAGGACGGCGCGTTTGCAGACCGCATCGACCAGGGGAAATTCGAGCAGTCCCCGCTCGTCGAGCTGTTGCAGCCACAGCAGGTACGCGAATGCGTATCCCGCCCCCGCCGTGGCCGCGGCGGCGCAGAGTCTCGCCAGTGGGGCGCCCGCGGCGAGCAGGGCGTTGGCGGCCTCGTAATCCGCAACGTACGGCCCCAGCAGCCGCCGGCCGCCGGGCGTCTCAGCGACGAACGCAGCGCCATCTGCGGACCGTGTGAAGGCCTGTCCGTTACGCGTGCGGACATGAACCGAAGTTTCTCCGGTCAGATGGACCAGACGGGAGCCGGCCTGTGAGTCGCGGGGCGGCACAGAAGGCACTACATTCTAGCTTACGTCAAGCGATCATGGATAAGGGGTCGCGCGCGGACGGCTCCCGTCAGCGACTCGAAAGAGACCTGCTGCGTTCCACGCCGACGTGCTACAGACGAGAACCGGCGTCCGCGAAAGGGCACCCCAAGCGGCGTGTTCTCTGATGGCGACGCGCCTTTCTTGCCCGGCTCACTCAACCGCATATCCAAGTGCCCACGCGTTTCGGCCGCGACACCTTCGTGTCGACCCGCTACTGGTTGACCGCCGCCGCGAGCCGGTCGACGGACTCGCGACCGTCGCCGCAGCGTCCCAGTGGAGGTGACAGTGCTGCGCTGCGAAGCCCTCAATCCCAGCGCATACGCGGCACGCGGCGACGCGGCACGGTTACCGACGGGGCGACGCGGCCCACGCGGCTCCACGCGGCTTGCGCGGTGCGCGGTGGTGCAGTGCGCGGGCGCGCGGACTGAGCGTCCCGGGGTCGATCCGACGCCCAACCGTCGCCGACGTACCAAACTGTGCGGATCGATC
>JAPOWL010000495.1 GCA_026707615.1 Acidobacteriota bacterium
CGTCCACGGAGCGCTGCGCGAGAGCGGCTGGGACGGCTACTGGATCGACGCCGCGTCGGCCCTGCGCATGAAGCAGACCAGCGTCATCGTCCTCGATCCCGTGAACCGGCGCGTCATCGACGGCGCGCTCGACGCCGGCACGAGGGACTTCATCGGCGGCAACTGCACGGTCAGCCTGATGCTGATGGGCCTGCAGGGGCTCTTCGACCGCGGCTGGGTCGAGTGGATGACCTGCATGACCTACCAGTCCGCCTCCGGGGCCGGGGCGCGTCACATGACGGAGCTGGTCCGGCAGATGGGAGAGCTCGGCGGCTGCTACGCGCCCGGCCGGACGGCCCTCGAGCTCGAACGCCTCGTCACCGGGCGCATGCAGAACGGCGGGCTCCCGACCGAGCACTTCGGGGTGCCGCTGGCCGCCAGCCTCATCCCCTGGATCGGCGGCGCAACGGACAACGGGCAGACGCGGGAAGAGTGGAAGGCCGCCAACGAGGCCAACAAGATCCTGGGCACCGGGCGCTACGTGCCCATCGACGGGCAGTGCGTCCGGGTGGGCGCGATGCGCTGCCACAGCCAGGCGGTGACGGTCAAGCTCACGGCGGACGTGCCCCTCGCCGACGTCGAGGCGGCGATAGCGGACGCCAACGACTGGACGGAGGTGGTGCCGAACGACCGGGACGCCACCTGCGACCGGCTCACCCCGGCGGCCGTCTCCGGCCACCTGCACGTCCCCGTGGGCCGGATCCGCAAGACGACGTTCGGTCCCGACTACCTGACGTGCTTCACGGTAGGCGACCAGTTGCTCTGGGGCGCGGCGGAGCCGCTGCGGCGCACGCTGCTGATCGTTCTGGGAAGACTCTGAGGGCGCCGGGGCGGTGCCGCCGCCGGTGCACCCGCTCTCGGCCGGCGCGGGAGGGGTCATGACAGGGCCGTCCGAGCTCGGGTGGGTGCACTACCTGCCGATCGCGACCACCGTCATTGCGGCCGCGTTCGCGTGGACGCTGCTCCGCAAGTACCGGGTGCGGCCGACCCCGCACATCGGGTGGTGGGCGGCCGGCGTCGCCTGCTACGGCCTGGGCACGGCCCTGGAGTCGGTCGTCACGCTCGCCGGCAACACGCTGCTCCTGACGAAGCTGTGGTACGTCGCGGGCGCCGTGCTCGGGGGCTACCCGCTGGCCCAGGGGTCGCTCTACCTGCTGGCGTCCCGCCGCTTCGCCAACCGTGCCACCGCCGTCAGCCTGCCGTTCGTGATGGCGGCCGCCGTGCTCGTGCTGCTCTCACCGGCCGTGCCCGAAGCCCTGGAGGCGCATCGCCCTTCAGGCGCCGTGCTCGCCTGGGGATGGGTGCGCCTGCTCACCCCGCTCATCAACGGCTACGCCGTCGTCTTCCTCGTCGGGGGCGCGGCCCTCAGCGCGTGGCGCTTCTGGAGGACGGCCAACGCGGGGCACCGTGCCGCGGGCAACGCCCTGATCGCGGCCGGCGCGCTGCTCCCCGGCATCGGCGGCTCGCTGGCGAAGGCGGGGCTCGTCGAGGCCCTCTATGTCGGCGAGCTCGCGGGCATCGTTCTCATCTGGATGGGCGAGCGCGTGTGCGCCGTGCGTCCGAGCGGCCGGCACGCGCCGATCGCGCAGGCGGAACGCGTCCCGGCGGGTTGAGGTCTCGCTCAGCCGGCGAGCGCCGCGCGCACGTCGGCGACGAATCGGTGCGCGGCGTCCAGGTCCTCGCGCGCGCCGGTCTCGTCGACGACGAACGCCGGCGCGTAGTCCGCATCTTCCCGGTACTTCTGGAGCCTCGCGATCAACCGCGACGTGGACGGCTCGTAGCGGCCGGTCCGCACGAAGTGGAGGTTGAAGAGGTGCTGGGCGCCGCCGTGCGTGCGAGGCTCGAGGCCCTCGGCGTAGAGCTGGGCGCGCACGGCGTGGAAGACGGCGAAGTAGGTACGTGCGATTGCGACACGCGGAACGCCGTCGCGAAGCAGCCCCTCCGCCACTCGAAGCTCCTCGTCGGCCAGGACGAGCTCGGCGCGAGAGCTTTCGCGGCGTCCTTCTTCCGTCACAGTGGCAGCCCGTCGCGCTCGATATCCAGGACGAGCGCCCGCTCCTGTCGGCGCCAGCGCTCGAACGTCTCCCGGTCCAGGACGGTTGCCGAGAGCAGCACGTCGTGCGCCAGCCCGAAGTCCGCGGAGAGATCGATGACGTCGCGGCGGGTGCGCCCATCGACGTGCTCCAGCACCACCACCACGTCCACGTCGGAGTCCTCGCGCATCTCGCCGCGCGCGCACGATCCGAACAGCCGCACATCCACGAGCGCCACGCCGTGGCGCGCGCGCAACGCCGCGGCGAACTGGCGGGCCGCAACGCGCGGTCCCCTGGGACGGAGTTCCGAATTCGACGTCATGGGTCCTGCGGGTGCCTCCCGAGCCCTGCCGGACCCGTCGGCCGCCGCCGGCATCGTACGCGCGTCTGCCCGACCGCGGACGGTTCGGGTCGGGCGTGGGGATCAGAGGGTGGAAGACCACCCCACATCAGGGTGTCCGGACAAAGGTCGGCCCCGTTGGGCCAGGCCACGGTGCCCTCAATGATCCGCACCTGAGCGAACACCTCGGGGTCGCGGCGGACTTCCTCGAAGACCGCACCGAGTAGCAGCGGACTCGCGTCGCGCTCGATTGTCGTCCCGTCGGTCAAGCGGAGGCGAAGACGTCGTTCGGGCAACGCCGTGACGTTCGCGATACGAAGCAGGGACATGGGGACAGTCACCGCAAGTATAGGACCGCTCCGAGCGCCGGGACCTCACGCGCGACGGTCGACCGGTGACTGCACCCGCGGCGGCCGGTAGAATGCGACCGAGGGAAGCAACCCATCAGCCCCGGCGGAGGTACCCATGCCCCTCGAGAGAACCCGATCGGCACTGTTCGCGCGCGCCGCGGTCGGCGTCGCGTTCCTGTCGCTCACGGCCGCACTGCAGGCGCAGGCGCCGATCGTGCAGCCCGGTGCGCCGGGCGAGCCGAGCCGCGAGATCACCGCCGCCGAGGCTTCCGACCTGGCCGGAATCCGCTTCACGGAGGCGGACGTCCGGTTCATGCAGGGGATGATCCCGCACCACGCGCAGGCGCTCGAGATGACGGTGCTCGTCGCGGAGCGGACGGCCGACGAGACGATGCAGCGCCTGGCGCAGCGCATCGAGCTCTCGCAGGAAGACGAGATCGAGATGATGCAGGAGTGGCTGCGCTCCCGCGGGCAGGAGGTCCCGGGCGTCGACGCGCACCACGCCCCCGGCTGGGAGCCGATGCCGGGGATGCTCACCCCGGAGGAGATGGAGGGGCTCGCCGCGGCGGAGGGGGTTGCGTTCGACCGGCTCTTCCTCGAGCTGATGATCAAGCACCACCAGGGCGCCGTGACGATGGTCGAGAACCTCCTCGACCAGCGCGGCGCGGCGCAGGATTCCCAGCTCTTCGCGTTCACGAGCGACGTCACGTCCGACCAGACGGCGGAGATCGATCGCATGGACGCGATGCTCGCCGCCCTCTCGCCCGACCCCCGCGTGGGTCTCGCGGCCGGGTTCGCCGACGCCGGCCAGGCGCTGTGGAACATGGCCCTCGTTGCCACGCGGGCGAAGCCCGAGGGCTTCTACGATCCCCACAACCCGGCCGGGCGGCCTGTGCCGGTCGAGCGGGACGAGGAGCCGGAGGAGGAGCCGACGGAGCCCGCGCCGGCCGATGCGGCTGCGGTGGACGAGAGCACCGAGCGAGCCGAGGACGCGGAGCACGGGGAGGGCCGGGACGAGGACGGCCCCGATCATCACGAGGCCGGGCGTGATCGCGACGGCGCCGAGCATGGTGATGCGCCGCAGCCGGAGGGGGCGGCCGCGGAGGCGAGCGAGGCCGAGGACGACGTCGAGGAGGACACCCGGCGGCGGCGCGGCCTGCTCAACTTCGGGAACACCGACCTCGCCTTCTCCGGCGATCGCCTCTTCGTCGGCAGCCACCACGGCTTCAACACCTATCGCGTCGAGGTCCCGGCGTCGCCGCAGCTCGTGAGCTCCGTCGTCTGCCCCGGCGGGCAGGGCGACGTGTCGGTGGTCGGCAACCTGCTGATCATGTCGGTCGAGCAGACCCGCGGCCGGGTCGACTGCGGCATGCCGGGCGTCGCCGAGCCGGTGAGCGAGGCGCGCTT
>JAPOWL010000309.1 GCA_026707615.1 Acidobacteriota bacterium
CCCCGACCGGCAGGGAGTACCAGCGCGGCCGGGGGTCGTTGTAGCGCGGCGTGGCGAAGCGCTCGAGGTTCTCGCCGATGAAGAAGCGCTCCACGTAGGCGGCGCCGTGCTCGACGGCCATCGCACCGTACCATGGGAGCGCGAGGACCAGGAAGACGCCGGCGGCCGCGAGGAGCGCCGCGCGGCTCGCGCGGGGACGCCGCTCCCGCAGCCACGTCCACGCGGCGAGCGGCGCGACGACGGCGGCCGGCAGCACGAGCCCGACCGGCCCCTTGACCAGGAAGGCGCCGGCGGCGGCGGCGCCGGCGGCGATCAGCCAGCCATGCGCGGACGGATGGTCCCCCGCGCGGGACGGTTCGATTCGCAAGCCGACGATCGCCCCCCAGGTGGCCAGCGTGACGAAGAAGGCGAGCGGGAGATCGGGCAGAGCGTGGCGTGCCATGGCCACGTAGCCGAAGCTGGTGGCCGTGATGACGCCGGCGAGCAGCGCCGTCCGCTCGTCGTACCAGCGCCGCGCGCAGGCGCAGGCCAGCAGGGCAAGGCCGATCCCGGCCAGGGCGGACGGCAGACGCGCCGCCGCGGGGGAGACGCCGGCCGCCGCGTAGGCCGTGGCGGCCAGCCAGTAGTACAGGACCGGCTTCTCGAACCGGATCTCGTCGTTGTAGTAGGGAGTGAGCCAGTCGCCGCGCTCGATCATCTCGCGGGCGGCCTCGGCGTAGTAGGCCTCGTCCGAATCGGTGACGGCGGGCCGCCCCAGGCCGGCGAGGAACGTCATCGCGCAGACGCCCGCAATCACGGCCGTGTGACGTGACACGCCGGCGATTCTATACTTCGCCCATGCAGGTGGTTGCGGTGGTCGGCGCGTCGCGTGACAGGCGCAAGTTCGGCAACAAGGCGGTGCGCGCGTTCCGGCGGCGAGGCTACCAGGTGCTTCCCGTCAACGTCCGGAGCGGCGGCCTCGAGACGACGGCGGACCGTCGGATCGAGGGGCTGCCGGCGTACTCGTCCGTGCTCGACGCCCCGGGCCCGATCGACCTGGCCACCCTGTACGTGCCGCCCGAGACGGGGGAGACGCTGGTCGACGAGATCGCGGCGAAGGGAATCCCCGAGCTCTGGGTGAACCCCGGCGCCGAGAGCCGGCGGCTGGTCGAGCGGGCCCGCGCGCTCGGCCTTCGGACGACCCTGCATTGCAGCATCGTGGCGATCGGGGAGTCTCCCGCCGACTACGACGACCTGCCCGATCCGTAGCCGGCCGGCCGCCCGGACGCCGGATCTGCCGCTCCGGGCAGGTTGACACGCCCGAGCAGGATGCCTATGCTCAGTTGCCAGACGCCGTCAACGGAATCCTCCAGCCTTGCACCGCGGCTCAGTCACGCGTTCACGTTGACGATCGCATCTCGCGGCTGACGGCCGAGCGGGGCTCGGCTGCCGCCCTCCTGACAACCTTGGCCGCACGGCCCCAACACCAACCCCGTAGTCGAAAGATCGGTCAGCCCATGCCAACCAACAACCGACGTACCGCCCCCTCACGGCCCGCCCCCGACACCGCGGCCACCGCGGAAGCCCCGCTGCCGGAGTCGTCCAAGCCGTCGCCCCGGCGCCCGAAGGACACACTCAACATCGGCGAACTCAAGGACATGAGCATCTCGCGGCTCACGCAGGTCGCCAAGGACCTGCACGTTGCGGGCGCGACCGGGATGCGCAAGCAGGAGCTCATCTTCCAGATCCTGAAGGCGCAGACCGAGCAGAGCGGCTTCATCTTTTCCGAGGGCGTGCTCGAGGTGCTGCCCGACGGGTTCGGGTTCCTTCGCGCGCCCGACTACAACTACCTGCCGGGTCCGGACGACATCTACGTGTCGCCCTCCCAGATCCGCAAGTTCGATCTCCAGACCGGCGATACGGTATCGGGACAGATTCGACCGCCGAAGGAAGGCGAGCGCTATTTCGCGCTGATCAAGGTCGAGGCCGTCAACTTCGAGTCGCCCGACCAGGCGCGCGACAAGATCTTCTTCGAGAACCTCACGCCGCTCTATCCCCTCGAGCGCGCCCAGCTCGAGACCGACGGGGGGAACCTGTCGGCCCGCGTCATGGACCTGATGACGCCGATCGGCAAGGGACAGCGCGGCCTGATCGTGGCGGCCCCGCGGACCGGCAAGACGATGCTGCTGCAGAACATCGCGCAGTCCATCGCGCGGAACCACTCGGAGGTCTATCTCATCGTGCTGCTCATCGACGAGCGGCCCGAGGAGGTGACCGACATGCAGCGCTCCGTCGACGGGGAGGTCATCTCGTCCACCTTCGACGAGCCGGCGCAGCGCCACGTGCAGGTGGCCGAGATGGTCATCGAGAAGGCGAAGCGCCTCGTCGAGCACCGCAAGGACGTCTTCATCCTGCTCGACTCGGTCACGCGGCTCGCGCGCGCCTACAACACCGTCATTCCTCCTTCCGGCAAGGTGCTCTCGGGCGGGCTCGACTCGAACGCCCTCCAGAAGCCGAAGCGCTTCTTCGGCGCCGCGCGCAACATCGAGGAGGGCGGGTCGCTCACCATCATGGCCACGGCGCTCGTCGATACCGGGTCGCGGATGGACGACGTCATCTTCGAGGAGTTCAAGGGCACGGGCAACATGGAGATCCACCTCGACCGCAAGCTGGTCGACAAGCGCGTGTTCCCCGCCATCGACATCCAGAAGAGCGGCACGCGCAAGGAGGAGCTCCTGCTGTCGAAGGAGGACCTCAACCGGGTCTGGGTGCTCCGCAAGGTGCTCAACCCCCTGTCGCCGGTGGAGGCGATGGAGCTGCTGCTCGACAAGATGGGGAAGACGAAGTCGAACGCCGACTTCCTGGCATCGATGCAGAGAATGGGGTGAGCCGTGAGCGTGACGATTCGGATACGGGACAACGGGCCCTACGTCGTCGACGGAGACGACGTGCAGGTGGTGGATGCGGACGGCAACGCGTTTCCGATCGAGCGCCGCCCGTTCGCGCTCTGCCGCTGCGGACACGCCGAGTCCAAGCCGTTCTGCGACGGCTCCCACAACCGGGAAGGCTTCTCCGCCGCCGACCGCGCGTCGTGACGTCGCGCGCCCTGGCGGGCGCGTCGGGAGTTTCGCTGGCGCGAAACTCCTGCGCTCCTGCTGCGGCCGGCCGGGCTCCGCGGCGGTCAGGCGACTGACGTCGCTCGCCCTGCCGGCGCGTCGGGCGTTTCGTCGGCGCGAAGCTCCTGCACCTCCCGGGCCGGACGTGCGGTGAACGTCAGTTGCCGGCCGTCGGCGTCGACCACTACCGTGTCGCCCTCCCCGAAGTCCCCCTCGAGCAGCCGTGCCGCGAGCGGATCGAGCACCCGCCGCTGGATCGTCCGCCGCAGCGGCCTCGCACCGTAGGCGGCGTCGTACCCCTCGTCGACCAGCTGCCGGGTGGCGGCATCGGTCAGCTCGATGGCCACGTGGCGGTCCGCGAGCCGGCGCGCCAGCCCCGCGAGCTGGATCCGGGCGATCTCCATCAGGTGCGACCGGTCTAGGGAGTGGAAGAACAGGATCTCGTCGACGCGGTTCAGGAACTCCGGCCGGAACCAGCCGCGCACGACGGCGTCGACCTCACGCCGCGTCGCCTCGACCAGATCCCCCGCCCCGCTCCGCCCGGCGATCAGGTCGCTCCCGAGGTTGGACGTCATGATCACGACGACGTTGCGGAAGTCGACGGTGCGGCCCCGCCCGTCGGTCAGACGCCCGTCGTCGAGAAGCTGCAGCAGCACGTGGAGCACGTCGGGGTGCGCCTTCTCCACCTCGTCGAAGAGCACCACCGCGTAGGGGCGCCGGCGCACGGCCTCGGTCAACTGTCCGGCCTCGTCGTGGCCCACGTAGCCGGGCGGGGCGCCGACGAGCCGGGATACGGTGTGCTTCTCCTGGTACTCCGACATGTCGACGCGGACCATCGCCCGTTCGTCGTCGAACAGGAACTCCGCGAGCGCACGCGCCAGCTCGGTCTTGCCGACCCCGGTCGGCCCCAGGAAGATGAAGCTCCCGAGCGGGCGGTTCGGATCCTGGAGGCCGGCCCGCGCGCGGCGGACGGCGTTGGCCACCGCGGCGATGGCGTCGCCCTGTCCGACGACGCGGCGCCGCAACCGATCCTCCATGTGCAGGAGCCTCTCGATTTCCCCCTC
>JAPOWL010000190.1 GCA_026707615.1 Acidobacteriota bacterium
CCCCAGGCGGCCAGCGACACGACCCCCGCCACCCGCGCCGCGCGGGGCGGGCGCGGGTCGTGGTTCCACTCCTCGACCGTCTGGTAGGTCGTCGCGTGGAAGTACCACATGTTGAGTCCGGCGATGACCAGCAGGATGTTCTTGATCCAGAAGTAGAAGTTCGGGTAGAAGCGCATCGGCTGCCCGTAGAAGAGCAGCAGGCCGGTGACGACGCTCAGCCCGAAGCCGACCATCTGCCAGGGCAGCAGGCGCGCCTGCACCTGCGTGATCGAGCTGTGGCGGTTCCCCACCCCGGCCAGCCGCAGGTCCATCATCATGATGAGACCGGCGAACGCGCACATGCCGATGACGTGGGAGGTCAGCAGGATCGGGTAGGCGTTCAACGACTCGCGCAGCGCCACGCTGCTTGGCAACGCCTCCATCCAAACGCAGAAGTCGCGAAGCATGCGTCAGTCTCCGTCGGCCTCAACGCCTCACTGGCTGGCGTCCGGGTGCTGGCATCGCGGCACGGGCGGATCCGTGTAGCTGTCGCGATACACCCGGTGACAGTTCGAGCAGGCCTCGGACACGTCACCGGTGATGAACATGATCTCGTCCTCGTCGAAGGTCTGGCGCTGCGCCCACTCGTAGGCCCGCATGCCGGCCGTGCGCAACCCCTCGACGTACTCCTTCCAGTCGTCCCGCTCGATGGGGACCGGCAGGCCGTTCCGTGCCGGATCGTCCTCGACGTTCTCGCAGTTCCGCGGCAGCGTGATCAGGTTGGCGGCCTCCGCGAGGGCGATCGCGGCGTTCTCCACCGCCTCCCAGCCGGAGTAGATGCTCGAGAAGCGAGCCGTCGCGGAATCGCCGCCCGCAGCCTCGGCCGGCGCGCCGGGGTCGGTGGTCTGGGCATCGAAGATGAGGTTGGAGTTCGGAAAAAGGATGCCGCGCATCACCTCGGCCAGATCCCCGGCCGCCTCCGGCGGCGGATCCTGCTGGGCGAACACCGGCCCGGAGGCCAGCAGCACGGCAACGGCGAGAATCAGAGTACGCATCCCTATGTGACCTCCGCTCCCGGATCGTCCCCTCAGCCGGGGACGCGCAGTGTACCCCGTAGCCCGGCACGGGTCAACCGAGCCGGACCGGCCCGGCCTCCCCCGCTGCCCGCCCGTTCGGCCCCGGCCGCGGCACCCGTCGCGGTATAGTTTCGGGGCGGGATGTCCCCGAAGGAGGGTGCGTAACATTGCCGACAAGCAGGCGTTCGGTGGCATGGCTGACCGCGCTGGCGGCCACTGCCGCAGTGCTGACGATGACCGGTCCGTTCGGCGCGGCGGTCCCTGTCGAGGCCGCCGCCGGACTCGGGACGGCACAGGATGAGCAGGAGGCTGCGGAGCCGCAGGCCAACCCGATCGAGATGTCGGAGGATTCGGTCAGGGCCGGCCGGCGGGTCTTCGGCCGCTTCTGCCGCTCCTGCCACGGCATGCGGGCGGACGGCCAGGGAATGACCGCGCCGTCAGGCTCGCGGCCCGCCAACCTGGTCGACGACCAGTGGGACCACGGCAGCACGGATGGCGAGATCTTCACCGTGATCCGCGAAGGGGTGCCCCCCGCCTACGACATGGACGCGTGGGAGGGCCGCATCACCGACGACGACATCTGGAACATCATCAACTTCCTGCGCGACCTGGCAGCCAACTAGGAATCGGCCGCGCGGTCCGGCCGACGCCCGGCTCAGCGCCGGATCCGGACCGCGTAGTCGGGCCAGCAGGAGAGCGGCTCCGCGGCGGGATCGAAGGCCGCGGCCTCCCACGACTCCGTCGCGGCTCCCTGGCTCCACCAGGCGGAGCCCGCCAGCGCCGGGGCGCCGCGCGCCGGCGACGGCTCGAGCGTCCGTGAGACGGTATCCCGCACGTCCTCCAGGTGGAGGCGTGTGGCCCGGTCCACGGCTCGCGCCGCCGCCGCGCCGATGGCGCGATCGAGGGTGCGAAGCTCCCCGCGCAGCAGCGACCGCACCTCGCCCGCGGCCGGCCGGCGCCCGCCGAGCCGGTCGCGGATCTGGTCCAGCCACGCCCTCTGGACATTGCGCCGCCAGACATCGATGGTCACGGCCGGCGCCTCCAGCTCCGCCCAGAGACCGCTTCTGAGATCGGCCAGGAAGTCGGTCGGCGCGTAGGCGGCAGCCCCGTCCATGACCTCCTGCTCGACCAGCCGGCCGAGGCGGCTCGGGCTCAACAGCGTCTGCAGCACGCGCGTCTGGCTCGCCCGGATCCTCTCGAGCGCCCCCGCCGGCTCGATCCGCCGCAGGATGTCCGGATCGACGAGGAACGTGGGCGTCGAGAACGCGTGCGCCTGCAGGAACGCGAGCGCCTCGGCCTGTGATTCCCGCGGAATCGTGGAGAAGCGCACACCCTCCTGCCCCACGTGCTTCTGCTGGGAGCGGACGCCCCCGATGACTGCCGCGACGTGGTTCAGCTCCGTGGCCCACTGCCCCACCAGGCGGCCGTACAGCTCGTCGAGGTCGTCGTACGGCTCGCCCGCCGCCCCCGCCCCCGTCGCGTCGAGCAGCATCGCCGCCACCCGCTCCAGGTTGCGCAACCCCAGCGCGGTCGACCGCACCGCGTCGGCGTCGCCCACCGCCTCGGTGATCTGGCCCGGGTCGGCGCCCCGCGCATCCGGCGTCGAGAACCGGAACCAGGGCGTCCGGTCCTGCTCCCGCGCCCAGGCGTCGAGGGTCGGCTTCTCGTCGTCAGGGCTCGCGGCTCCCGGGATCGGCGCGTAGCCCCAGCGGGTCGCCCAGACGTCGTACGGACCGATCCCGGGGATCAGGTCCTCGACCGCGATGCCGTCCTCGGGCTGGGCCACGTAGTTGAACCGGGCGTAGTCCATCAGGGTCGGCGTGTGGCCCATCGTCGCGACCCAGGCCGGGTCGCGGACGCTCTCCGCCGGGTACATCGAGCTGGCCTTCATGTTGTGCTGGAAGCCGAGCGTGTGACCCACCTCGTGAGCCGTCACGTAGGCGAGCAGCTCTCCCATCAGCTCGTCCGGCAGCGGCAGGGTCCGTGCGCGCGGGTCGAGCGGTCCGACCTGCACGAAGTACCAGTCCCGCACGAGGTTCATCACGTTGTGATGGAACTGGATGTCGGCCTCGAGGATCTCGCCGGTGCGCGGGTCGTGGATGTGGGGTCCGGACGCGTTCTCGATCGTCGAGGGCAGCCACCGGATGACCGAGTGGCGCGCGTCCTCGGGGCTCCAGTCCGGATCCTCGTCGGGCGACGGCGCCTCGCGCGCGACCACGGCATTGCGGAACCCGGCCGCCTCGAACGCCTCCTGCCAGGCCTCGACGCCCTGCCTGATGTAGGGCACCCAGCGCGTGGGCGTGGCCGGATCGATCCAGTAGGTGATCGGGGTCACCGGCTCGGAGACCGCCTGATCCGGGTTCTTCTTCTCGAGCCGCCAGCGCGTGATGTAGCGCCGGTTCGGCGAGCGGTGCTCGTCACGGCCGTAGTCGATCTGCCGGACGGAGAAATAGCCGACGCGCTCGTCGAACAGGCGCGGCGTCATCGGCTCGTCGGGCAGCTTCACCATGCTGTGGTGCAGCAGGACGGTCGCGCTGCCCGGACGCATGCCGCGCCGGCCCGGACGCGCGGCGGCGGAGGCCGACCGCGGGGCGCGCGTATAGGTGTGGGTGGCTCGCACCTCCACGTTGCGGGGATAGGCGGCGACCGATTCGACGAAAGAACGATCCCGGGCGAACCCCTGGGCACCGAGGCGCGACCGGGCGCTGAACTCCGGCACCTCCGTCTCGAACAGCGAGGTCACGTCGATGACGGGCGCCCCCGCCTCCGACACGGCCTCGACGTCGAAGGCCCGGATGATGGTGTCGTTGTTGGCGGCGCCGACCGCGCGGGCGATGGGCCGGTCCGGGTCGGCCACGATCGCGTGGGAGACGCCCTTGAGGAAGATCTGGTCCAACCGCCGCTCCCACTTCACCACACGGTTGCCGAGCGCCTGCCCGCCGTAGCCGACGCCCTCCGTGGTGCGGGCGATCTGGCTCACCCAGAGGAACTCCTTCCCGAGCTCCGCCTCGGGTATCTCGTAGAACACCTTGTCGTCGAGCCGATGGACGATGAAGACGCCCTCGTCGCTCTCTGCCTCGCCGGTG
>JAPOWL010000037.1 GCA_026707615.1 Acidobacteriota bacterium
CGAGCCCCAGCCAGAAGGCGAGGCCCACCGCGACGCCCTTCCGGTAGTCGAGGCCGTCGTGCAGGAGCACCCGGAGCCCCAGGACGAAGAGGGACGACACCAGCACGATGAAGTAGGCGCCGGCCACGGGACCGGGGATGGCGACGACGACGGCCACGAGCTTCGGCAGGAACGCCAGGATGACGAAGATGATCCCCACGCAGATGCCGACGGCGCGCGCGGTCACCCGGGTGAGATCGGCGACCGCGATGCTGTGCACGTACGTCGTGTTGGGCAGCGTGCCCATCAGGCCGGACAGGAAGTTGCCCAGCCCGTCGGCGGCGAGCGCGCCCTGGATGGACTGGAAGTCGATGGCGCGCGGCCGGCGCCAGGAGATGCGCTGGATGGCGATGCAGTCTCCGATGGTGTCCATGGCGCCGACGAACGTCAGCAGGACGAACGCCGGCAGCAGGCTCCAGAAGTCGGGTCCCAGGCTCAGGTCGAGGCCCGGCCAGGCGAGGGGAGGGCCGCCGATCCAGGCCGCGTCCAGGACGCGCTGGGTCTCGTAGATCCCGAAGACCAGGCCGCCGACCAGGCTTCCGGCCAGCATCCCCGCCGCCGCGGCCCAGAGCCGCCACCCGCCCGAGGCACGGACAGAGATCGCGACGATCACTCCCAGCGTGACCGCCGCCGTGACGGGTGCCGCCGCGGGCGAGGCGTCCGCCGGCACGTCCGTCATCTTGCCCACGATGGTCGGCGACAGCATCACCGGTATCAGCATCAGGACCGTGCCGGCCACGGTGGGGGTGAAGATGCGGCGGAACAGGGACAGCTTGGCCGCGAGCACGAACTGAAACAGCGACGAGATGATGATCAGCGTCCCCAGCAGACCTCCGCCGCCCCGTTCGAGCGCCGTCACGCAGATGGCGAGATAGGCGCTGCTGCTCCCCATCAGGAGCAGGTAGCCGGAGCCGATGCGCCCGACGCGCACGACCTGGATCACCGTGGTCACGCCGCTGACCACGAGCGCGGCGAACACCACCCACCCCAGGTACGCCTCGCTGCCGCCCACGGTGCTGATCAGGATCACCGGCGACAGCACGACGCTCGCCACGGTGAGCATGGCGTACTGCAGGCTGAGCCCTATCGTCAGCGGGAGCGGCGGCTGCTCGTCCGGTTCGTAGCGGACGTCCTGGCTCTCGCTCCCGGCGCTGGATGCCATGCGCTGTCGTCTCCTTCTCGGCCCTCGCGGCCCGGTCGGCGGGCGCCCCGGCCGTCGTCGCCGAGCGCGGCGGCCGCGCGTTTGCCGCCCCGGCCCGGGCCTGATCCCGCCCAAATGGTAGAGGAAACGGCGTTCATCGGAGCCGGGAGCCGCCGCAAGCGGGCTCCGGTCCGTCGCGCGGAGCGCGGGTGCGCTTGCGCGCCCCCGCGGTCGCGTTGGAGTCTGCGCTCGCGAGAAGTCCTGCGTCGTCGGTCCTGCGGCGGAGGTGCCTCGTGCCACGGGGTTCCGCCGCATTGCTTTCTGCCGCGCAAGCTCCTACAGTGCGTCGGGTGTCGCCGCCGGGGACGGCACCCTCCGGCCCGTCGTGACCGGACCGGCCGTTCGCAGCGAGGGAGGGCCGACATGCCACAGCTTGGACGCACGAGAATCGCCGCGCTCCTGATCGGGAGCTGTCTCGCCGCGGGGAGCGTCGCCTCGGCGCAGCCGGAAGTCGAGTGGGAGCCCGTCACGGCGGAGCGGCTGCTCGAGCCGCAGGACGGCGACTGGATGAGCTATCGCCGGACCTACGACGTGACGGGGTTCAGTCCTCTCGACCAGATCGACCGCTCGAACGTCGGCGACCTGCGGCTCGTCTGGGCCTACTCGATGCGCGACGTCACTGGCTGGGTGCCGACGCCGATCGTCGCCAACGGCCTGATGTACGTCTCCGAGGGGAGCGGCCGGGTGACGGCGTTCGACGTCGGGTCCGGCGACGTCGTGTGGGTGCACACGCGGAGCTACCCCGAGGACATCGAGCTTTCGCAGGCCTACATGCGGCACCGCGGCGTGTCGGTCTACGGCGACACGATCTACTGGGGCACGGCGGACGCCGCGCTGGTCGCCCTCGACGCCCGGACCGGGGAGCAGCGCTGGGAGGTGGACACCGGCGACTACACGATCGGGCTGGGACACCCGCATCCCGCCCTGATCGCCGAGGGCAAGGTGATCCTGGGCTTCGCGGGGGGCGAGCGCGGAGCCCGCGGCGCCGTCGTGGCGCACGACGCCGAGACGGGCGAGCGGCTCTGGATCACCTACACGGTGCCGGCGGCGGGCGAGCCCGGCTACGAGACGTGGGCCGAGCACGAGATCGAGCCGCTGGGCGGTCTCACGTGGAACACGATCAGCTACGACCCCGAGCTGGGCTGGATGTACATCGGCACGGGCCAGCCCACTCCCTGGTCCTCGACCCTCCGGGGGCCCGGCGACGCGCTCTACACCAACTCCATCCTGGCGATCGACGTCGAAGACGGCGAGCTGCAATGGCACTTCCAGGTGGTGCCGTCGGACAACTGGGACCTCGACTCGACCCACGAGAGCATGCTCGTCGACCTCGTCATCGGGGGCCGGGAACGCAAGGCGCTCATCGAGACCAGCAAGATCGGCTGGGGCATCGTGCTCGACCGCGTCACCGGCCAGTTCCTGGGCTCGTTCCGGACGGGGTTCGACAATCTCATCACCGGCTGGACGGACATCGGGATTCCGATCTACAACCCGGCGCTCCTCCCGAGCATGGACGACGTCGACTCGGGCCGCGTGTTCGAGGTGTGCCCGTTCTACGTCGGCACGCGCAACCTGAACTCGCCCAGCTACAGCCCGGAGACGGGTCTCTACTACGTCGGCATCAACAACAGTTGCATGGACGTCACGTTCGTCTCCGAGGAGTACCGCCCGAACCGGCTCTACAGCGGAATCGCGGCACGCGTGAAGACCGTGCCGGACTACGACTACGTCGGCGAGTTCGTGGCCTTCGACCCGCTCACCGGGCGGCGCGCGTGGGAGCGCCGCTTCCCGGGCGGGGCGGCGATGAGCGCGGCGGCCCTGTCGACGGCCGGCGGGCTCGTCTTCGGAGGCACGGCCGACCGCCGCTTCTTCGCCCTCGACGCCGACAACGGCGACCTCCTCTGGGAGACCCGCCTGAACGGCGACGTCTCCGGCGCCCCCGTCACCTTCGAGGTCGACGGGCGCCAGTACCTCGCGGTGGGGGCCGGCGGCCGCATCGCCAACACGCGGTTCTATGCGCGCCTGACCGACACGAGGATGTCCGACGGCAGCGGCGTCATGTGGGTGTTCGCTCTGCCCGAACCACGATAGTGCTCGGCGATCCGTGGTCCGAGCCGTTCCGTGGATGGTCCGCCCGTTCGCCGACCTTGCGCCCAGGACGTCACGGCGACGGCGGGACGCTCTTCCTGGTCGTGGAACCCGGCGGCTGGAGCCGCCACTGGGTGCAGCGGTTGGCGGTCGACGGCAACCGCCGCGATCTCGGGCTCGGCGGGTATCCGCACGTCGGGCTGGCCGACGCGCGTGCCGCAGCGTTCGCCAATCGTCAGGTCGCGCGCCCGCCACTCCGACTGCCGTCCTCACGCCACCGCGACTCCTACGCCGTTGCGCTGATGGACACCCGCTGCTCGACGGTCCGGGCGATGTCCCAGATGAAGCCAGAAGGTCGCGACCGACCGCGATGATCACCTGGTTGTGATTCTTCCCCGTCGCGGCCAGCATTCGATACCGCTGGTGCAAGCGCTTCTGGGCCCGCAAGACGATCTTGGTGACCGTGGGGTCGAGGCCTGCCTGGCGGGCGCGCAAGGGGTCACGGACGGCCGCACGGAAGCGATATGCCCACGCGGCTTCGACCGGGATGCGTCGCAGGTGACGTTCCCCGCCTTCGTGATGCCGCGCGTCCGGCGTCGCGAACCGGTCGAGCATTCGCTGGGGACCAGCCCCGAGTACCCCATGAGCTGGCGTGGGTTCGAGAAGCGAGAGCTGCCCGACTTCCGCCACGATGGTGGCCGCCGAGACGGTTGCGACGGCGCGCAGCGCCTATAGCGCCTCGATGACGGCGCGCATCCGCAGGCGGTGCGGTGCGCACCGCCTCGAGGATGGTGGCGTTCAACTCG
>JAPOWL010000093.1 GCA_026707615.1 Acidobacteriota bacterium
GCCGTGGCTGTCGTCGCAGGCGCCGCCGGCGACGATCTCCGCGTCCGCGTCGGCCCGCGCCGCGTCGATGGCCGCCTTGTTGGTGGCGAAGGACGCCGAATCGATGACCGCGCCCATGAAGTTCGAGAAGTCGGCGACGTCGCCGTAGCGGATGGCCGCCACCCGGTCGACCAGCTCGGCGCCGTGGCGGTCCCAGAAGCTCCGCGGCAGGTAGGCGCGGCTCGCCGCGCTGCACTTCTGCCCCTGGTATTCGTAGGCGCCGCGGATCAGCCCCGCCATGAGCGCCTCCGGCTCGGCCGAGGCATGGGCGAAGACGAAGTCCTTGCCGCCGGTCTCCCCGACGATGCGCGGGTAGCTGCGGTAGCGGGCGATGTTGGCGCCGACGGTGCTCCACATCCCCTGGAAGACCTCCGTGCTGCCGGTGAAGTGGACCCCGCCCAGGTCGGGGTGGCTCATCGCCGGCTCGCCGATCTCGCCGCCGCTCCCCGGCACCATGTTGATGACGCCGTCGGGGAGCCCTGCCTCCTTCAGGAGCTGCATCAGCCAGTGGGCCGAGAAGACGGCCGTCGAGGCCGGCTTCCAGACCACGGTGTTCCCCATCAGGGCGGGGCTGGTCGGCAGGTTGCCGGCGATGGCGGTGAAGTTGAAGGGCGTCACGGCGAAGACGAACCCCTCGAGCGGCCGGTACTCGACGTAGTTCCAGGTGCTCGGCCCGCTCTCGGGCTGCTGCTCGAAGATCTGCGGCAGGTAGCCGACGTTGAAGCGCAGGAAGTCGATGAGCTCGCACGCCGCGTCGATCTCCGCCTGCATGCACGTCTTGCCCTGGTTCAGCATCGTGGCCGCGTTCAGCACCTGCCGGTACTTCCCGGCCAGCAGGTCCGCGGCGCGCAGGAAGACGGCGGCGCGCGCCTCCCACGGCATCGCCGCCCAGGACGGGCGGGCGGCCGCGGCGGCGGCGATCGCGCGGTTCACGGTCTCCGCGTTCCCCCGGTGGAACGTCGCCACGGCGTGGCGGTGGTTGTGCGGCAGGACGCATCGGCCGAGGTTGCCGGTCGTCACCTCCTCGCCGCCGATGACGAGCGGGATCTCGATGGTCTGCCCGGAGAGCTCGTCCAGCCTGGCCTTCAGCTCCTGCCGCTCGGGCGAGCCCGGCGCGTAGCCCAGGACCGGCTCGTTGACAGGCGTGGGAACGGTGACGCGCGCGTTGATCATCTGGAGCGGCTCCTTCTTTCTCTCCGAGTAACGGTGGTGCGCTCGCGCGCCCTCGCGGGCGCGTCGGGAGTCTGCGCGGGCGCAATGTCCAGCATCGCAGGCTGTCGGGCGCAGTCTCCTAACACGCGCCGAAGCGGGACGGGGCGGTGGCCCGCAGCGCGGCGCCGAGGTCGCCGCCGAGGTCCGGGCCGGCCCTCCCGTCGACGATGTCGGCGACCAGGGCGGCGGTCAGCGGGGCCAGCAGGACGCCGTAGCGGAAATGGCCGGAGGCGTACACCAGACCGGGAATGGCCGCCGAGCGTCCGATGACCGGCAACCGATCGGGCGTCGCGGGCCGCAGCCCGACGCGCGCCGTCACGAACGACGCCTCCCGCACGGCCGGCATCACCTTGCTCGTCGCGTCGATGAGGGCCCGGATCCCGGCCACGGTCGCCCGCTCGTCGAAGCCCACCTCCTCCACGGTGGCCCCGACCAGCACCGAACCGTCGCTCCACGGCACGACGTAGCAGCCCGGGGCCCAGACGACGCACCCCAGGGCCGGCGCCGGCCAGCCGAGGTGCAGGAGCTGGCCGCGGACCGGCCGCACGGGAAGCCGTTCCGCGCCGTCCACCTCGATGCGGCCCGACCAGCTTCCGGCCGCGAGCACCGCCGTGTCGCAGACGAACGTCTCGCCGGCCGTCTCCACCCGCACCCCCTCGCCGTCCGCGGCGACCCGCGTCACCGCGACGGCCGTGTGGAACGACACCTCGTGCGCGACGGCGGCGCTCCGCAGCGCGGCGGTCAGGTCCCGCGCGCCGACGAAGCCGTGCGGCCCGATGCGCAGCCCCCCGGAGACGCCCGGCGTCAGGTGCGGCTCCGCCTCGCGCGCGGCGGCCGCGTCGAGCAGCTCCGCCTCCACGCCGCGCCCGGCGCAGACCCGCTCGATCTCCGCCAGGTGCGCGAGGCCCGCCTCGTCGAGCGCCACCTCCAGCGTCCCGGAGCGGACGTACTGCACCGCCGCCCCGGAGTCCTCGACCACGTTCGCAACGAACTCGTCGTACAGGTCGAGGCTGCGGGCGGCGAGCTCCAGCAGCGCCGGACCGTCGTGCGCCTCGATGTAGGGCGCCAGCACCCCGGCCGAGGCCTGGGTGGCTCCCGCGCCGATGTCGCGCCGATCGACCACCTGCACCCGGGCGCCGCGCCGCGCCAGCTCGTAGGCGATGGCGCAGCCGACGACGCCGGCTCCGACGACGACGACGTGCGGTCTCCGGTCCACGGACACAATCCCAACCGGAGAGTGTACCCCGAAAGGGTCAGGCCGAGCCGAGGAGCCGGCCGATCAGAATGCACAGCGCGGGCAGCCCGTAGAACGCCAGGACGATCCCGAGCACGGTCAGCTTGCGCGACCGGAGCGCGTAGACGGTGACGCCCCGCGCCAGCCCCAGCGGCACCCGCCGCACCCGCTCGACCGGGTAGATCAGCAGCAGCCCGCTCAGGTTGAACAGCAGGTGCACCAGGGCAATCTCGAGCCCGGCCGAGGCGTTCGGCCCCGAGACGGCCAGCGCGGCGAGGAGCGCGGTGACGGTCGTGCCGATGTTGGCGCCGATCGTCACCGGGAACGCCTGCTCCAGCCGCAGCAGGCCGGCCCCGCCCAGCGGCACGAGCAGCGACGTCGTGATGGAGCTCGACTGCACGGTGACGGTGACGACCATCCCCACCAGCAGGGCGACGACGGCGCTCGCCCGCAGCACGTCGTTGATCATCCCCTCGACCCGCGAGTGGACGGCGGCGCGCAGGACCCGGACCAGCAGGAACAGGGCGAAGAAGATGCACGCCCCGCTCACCAGGATGAGGACGAGCCCCTGCGCTCCCTCCGCGCGGAAGAGGGCCTCGGCGGCGGCCGCGACCGGGGCGATGCCGGCGTCGAGGGCGCGGCTGAGCGGGCTCTCGTAGTCGACGCCGCCCACCTGGCCCAGCGCGCCGGCGAGGAACCGGGCGGCCCGCCCCAGGAAGCCGGTCAGGATCTCGATCGGCAGCAGGATCAGCACGGCCAGGTAATTGAAGACGTCGTGGCAGATGGCGATCGGGAACGCCCGCTCGAACTCGTCGCGCCGGCCGGCGTGGGCCAGCGAGACGATCGTGGCCGTCACGGTGGTCCCGATGTTGGCCCCCATGATCATCGGGATCGCGTTGGCCAGGGGCAGCGGGTTCTCCGGCGCCGCCACGAGGCCGACGACCATCGCCGTCGTCACCGACGAGCTCTGGACGACCGTCGTCGCCAGCAACCCGACGATCAGCCCGAAGAACGGGTTCGACGTGGCCGCGAAGAAGCTCTGGATGAAGTCCTCGCCGAGCAGCCGGAACCCGTCGCCGAGCCCGTTGACGCCGGCCAGGAAGACGAACAGGAGGGCGGCGGCGGCGAGGAGGCGCGGGGCGAGGGTGGACGGGGGGCGGTTGGGAGGCAGCACGGTAGGGCGCACGTCGGATCTCTCTCCTGGCGCCCCCGGGGCCGGCCCCCCACCGGCTGGGCGGCGTCATTGTACACGACCGGCCTTCCCGACCCGGCCCGTCCCCCGGAGCGGACAGGCTGTCCCGTCGGGGTCACACCCGGCGGGCAGATTGGGCTTGAATGCCGCGCGATTCACGCCATAATTCCCCGATGCGGTCGACGGCAAGGCTCTTGCTCGGGATCCCGACGGGCTGCGAGGTGCTCCGATGGGGATGAGACCCGTTCCGTTCACGGTGGCGATCGGCGCGCTCGCGGCGGCGGTCGGCGTCGGCGCCTACCTGGCCGTGCGCCAGAACGAGACCCCGGTGGCCTCCACCGCCGTCGCCGCGGCGGTGGTCCCGGCGGCCCCGGCGGTGGAGACGACCGCGCAGGTCGTGGAGACGACCGAGCAGGTCGTGGAGACGACCGAGCCGGTGGCGCCGTCGCCCGCGGC
>JAPOWL010000688.1 GCA_026707615.1 Acidobacteriota bacterium
CAGCAGCGACGAAGAGGGCTTCAATGCCCAGAACGAAACCTACGAGAACCTGGTCCAGGCCGGCGTCATCGACCCGACCAAGGTCGTGCGCACGGCTCTCCAGAACTCGGGCTCGATCGCGTCCCTCCTGCTGACCACGGAGGCGCTCGTCTCGGAGATTCCGGAGGAGAAGAAGGACGCGCCTGCACCGGGCGGACCTCCCGGAATGGGCGGGATGTACTAGCGGACGCCGCCGCTCCGGCGTCGAACGGCGGACCTCGAACCAACGCCCGGGGGGCCTCGCGCCCTCCGGGCGTTGTCGTCTCCGGCCCGCCGGGGCCCTGCCGGCTCGGCGGATGGCGCAGATTCTCAGCGAAGGTTGAAGTAGAGCTCGAGGCCGACGAGAACCGGAACCGGCTCTCCGAAGCGCATGCCGGGCGCGAACCGCCACTGACGGGCCGCGTCCATCGCCTGCTGGTCGAGCCCGAACACCGGGTCGAGGGACTTCGTGATCCGCACGTCGCCGACCGTGCCGTCCGGCTGCACGACCACCTCGAGCCACACGGTTCCCTGGATCTTGGCGCGCATCGCCTCGGCCGTGTACTGCGGCTTGACCTCGCGCAGGAGGCGCGGCGGGGAGACGCCGTTTCCGGGGCGGTAGGCTCCGCCGCCGACGCCGCCGCCCTGTCCGGGTCCGAGACCGGCGCCGTCGCCCGAACCGATGCCGGTGCCCTGTCCCGTTCCCGAACCCGCCCCCACGCCGGACCCGCGCGACACGTTCAGGGAGGCCGTGAGCCCGTCCAGGATCCCGGAACGGGTTTCGAGTGCGGCCGCCATGGCCATGGCCGGGAGCGCGATCTGCTGGGTGTCGAGGATGCGTTCCTCGGGTTCCGGCTCCGGCTGGTCGACTTCCGGGGGCTCCTCGACCGGCAGGCTGATCTCGACCGGGTCGGTCCCCTCGACCAGCAACTGGGAAGGCAGCTCGAGGGATTCGTTCCCCCCGCCGCCTCCGCCGCCGCCCGGACCCTCCTCGGGAATCCAGACGATTCCGTAGTTCTCCCGATTGGCTTCGACGACCTCGTAGACGCGTGCGGGAGCCAGGCTGAGCAACAGCGCCACGACCGCGATTCCGACGGCGTGGCTGGCCAGCGATCCGACGAACGAGCGCGCGATCCGCTCGCGGCTCGGTCCCGTGAAGAGCCGGACGTCTACCGCGGCAAGCTCGTCGGGAAGAATGGAGAGAACGCTCGCCTGTGCGTCACCCGCAACCCCCGCGCGGCGAACCGGCGCCCTTCCGGGGTGCGCGGGGGCGGTCACCGCTCCGGCGGTACGACGCTCTCGCCGCTCCAGCGCCCGCCGGCTTGGCGTATACGAAGGCGAGAACCCGACCCGTCCGAGGCTGAGGCCATCCATGTGCCCAGTACCCCCCGCAACCCATTGTAGTCAACGTGTTTGCGTGGGGCAATGCGCGACCTTGCGGTCGCGTTGGGAGTCTGCGCGAGAGAGAGACTCTTGCGTCGCCGGTTCTTCAGCGCAGACTCCTGGTGCCGCAGTGCACACTCCGCGCAAGCTCCTAGACGCGTCCGGTCCACGCGCCGATGGCGGCGTTGCCGCCACCGTAGGCGTGCAGCAAGGCCAGCGCGTCGGCCGCGCGCGGCTCGCTGTCGATGGCGACGAGGACTCCTCCCCGAGCCGTCAGCGTCTGGAAGATGAAGCCGTCGTGGTCCTGGAAGCCCGCCCGTCGAATCGTCGCCGCCAGTCCGGTCCTGACGAGGCCCTGGTCCTCGCCCTGCAGGGCGCCCACGAGCGATCCGTGCGCCAGCACGCGCCCGACCCCGTACAGCTCCAGCTCGCCGCCTTCGGGACGTCCCCCGAAGGTCCGCTCGACCAGCGCGGCGGCCGCCGGCGACTCGCGCGTCACGATCGAGAGCGTTTCCGGCTCGAACCCGTCCCGCAGCAACGCCTCGAGCCCACGCGACGCCCACGAAGCATCGGCGAACACGCCGATGGTAAAGCACCCGTTGCCGTTGTCCTCTGCCATGCGCTCGCCAGTCTCCCCGCGCTTCGACGGACCCGCGGACGCCGAGTGTAACACTGTCGGGCGTGCCGCCGCCGCGCGCCCACGAGCCCGGCCGGCGGACGCAGGACCGGTCCTCCGTCACAGCACGATCCGCTGGGAGCCGACGCGACGCGTCACGCGCATCCGGTCGAGGTACTCGAGCAGCGGAATCGCGAACTTCCGCGTCACCCCGAAACGTTCCTTGAAGGCCGCCACGTCGATGCGCGCCCCCTTCGCGTCGCGGCCGAGCGCCGCCGTCTCCCGGCGGAGACGCGCCAGTGCGGCCGCCGAGAAGAGCAGTGCGTCGACCCGCTCCAGCCGCCCCTCGCGCACCAGGAGGCGGATCATTCTCTCCAGCAGATCGTCGTCCGCGCCGGTCGCCGCGGACAGGGCCTCGCGGTCCGGGGGCGTCAATCCGGCGTCCCGACACAACTCCTCGATGGCGTCGTGGACCCGCTGCTCGGCCGGCGACAGGGAGACCCGGTGAGAAGCCAGGGCCAGGTGGCCGGTGGCGACCAGCGTGCCGTCGTCGACCAGTTCCGAGACCGCGTGATCGAACACCGCCGCACTCGCCCGTCGGCGCAGGCGCTCGCGCGTCTCCTCGCGCGGCAGACCCGGCTCCAGCGGGTGGGTGCGGTGGAAGGCCGTGACGGCGTCCACCAGCGCCTGTCGTATCTCGCGCAGCCGGCCCGCGGCCACCAGGCGACCGGCGATCGCCGCGGCGTCTCCGGCCGCCGTCAGCGTGCGCTCGAGCGACTCCGCGGCAACCGGCGGCAGGCCGGCTCGCGAGATCATCTCGGCGCGCGAGACGCCCTCCCCGCCGGCCTCCTCGATCATGACCCGCACGGCTTCCGCCGCGTCCTCCGAGCCGGCGAGACGCTCCGAACGGGCGCGCCCGGCCCCGGACCGCAGGCGGCCTCGTGGCGGCCGCGGGTCGAGCACGGTGCCGCCGGCAATCGTCACCGTCGGCGAGTAGGCGCGCAGCACGAACCGGTCTCCGCGCGTGAGCGCGGCCGGGCGCTCGAGGTGCAGCCGCGCGTAGGCCCGCCCGCCCGGAGCGAGGAGCGCGGGGAACGGGCTCGCGGACCCGCCTTCCGCCCCCGCGCCCTCGGTCGCGGGCTCGTCGTCGGACTCCCGCGGGCCGGCCTCGGCGCCGAGCGCCACCCGCGCCATGATCTCGGTGGTTCCCTGGTGGAAGCGCACCCGCGCCCCGTGCTTCAGGGGGCGCGCGTCCGGCAGCAGGGCGACCGCCGCATCGAGACGCCGGGTCGCCTCGAGCCCGGCAACGTCGGCCAGGGTGTCCCCGCGCGCGAGCTCGCCGACCTCGATGCCGGCGAGGTTCAGGGCCACGCGCTGGCCGGCGTGCGAGACCGGCCGGGCCTCGCCGTGCACCTGCACGCCCCGCACCTTCGTGCGCCGGCCGCCCGGCATGAGCACCAGCTCGGAGTTGACCGCGATGCGGCCGGAGACGAGCGTGCCCGTGACCACGGTGCCGAAGCCGCGCATGGTGAACGCCCGGTCGATAGGCAGCCGCGCCACGCCGTCGCCGGATCGCCCCGGCGCGGCCGCCGCCAGGCGCGCGAGCACGGCACGCAGGGCGTCGATCCCGGCCCCGCTGCGCGCGGACACCGGGACCACCGGAGCGCCGTCCAGGAAGGACCCCGCCACCAGGTCGCGCGTCTCCAGCCGCACCAGCTCCAGCGTCTCGTCGTCGACGAGGTCGGCCTTCGTCAGGGCCACGGCGCCGGCGCCCACGCCGAGCAGGCGGCAGATGTCGAAGTGCTCCCGTGTCTGCGGCATCACGGACTCGTCGGCGGCGATGACGAGCAGGACGCAGTCGATGCCGCTCGCCCCCGCCAGCATGTTGCGGACGAATCGCTCGTGCCCCGGCACGTCGACGAACGCCAGGGCGGTATCGCCGTCCATGTAGCGGGCAAAGCCCAGATCGATGGTGATGCCCCGCGCCTTCTCCTCGTCGAGGCGGTCGGGATCGATGCCCGTGAGGGCCTCGACCAGGGTGCTCTTGCCGTGGTCGATGATAGCTACGCATTAGCTAGGCCCGGCAACTCCTTGACTCCATAGCCCGCAAC
>JAPOWL010000369.1 GCA_026707615.1 Acidobacteriota bacterium
CCATGGCCAGTCCGTGGTCGGCGGCGTAGACGACCACCGTGTTCTCGGCCTGACCGTTCTCCTCCAGTGCTCGGAGAATCCGTCCCACCTGCTCGTCCAGGTGGGTGATCAGGCCGTAGTACTCGGCCAACTGATCGCGGATGACCTCCGGCGTCCGCGGCCAGGCGCCCAGATTCTCGTCACGAAGAATCAGGGCGCCGTGGTCGAACGGGTGCTGCGGCATGAAGTTGGCCGGCAGCGGCAGGTTGCGGCGGTAGTACCGCTCGCGGTACTCGGGCGGCGGCTGGCGCGGATCGTGGGGCGCCATAAACGGCACGTAGGCGAAGAACGGCCGGTCCGGCTGCGACCCGGACTGCCCCGCCGAGCCCACCTGCTCCTTCAGGCGCGCCTGCTCGTTTAGGAAGGCAATCACCGCATCGGCGAACAGCTCGCTGGAGAACTCCTGCCCGACGCGCCGGCGGACCAGCTTGCCGTCTTCGATGTCCTGCACGTCCACCTGCGTGTGATCGGCCATGCCGCCCAGGTACACCGCGGTGCCGTTGTCGAAGCTGCGCAGCAGCGCCTCCTCGCCGTTGTGCCACTTCCCGGTGATGAACGTGCGGTAGCCTACCGCCTCCAGCTCGCGCGGCAGGGTCGGAACGCCCCGCATGTCGTTCGGCGAGCGCATCCAGCTTCTGCCCGTCAGCACCATCGCCCGGCTCGGCACGCACACCGCGCCGCTGTTCGAGCCGAACACGTAGTTACGCTCGAAGCTCAGGCCCTCAGCGGCCAGCCGGTCGAGGTTCGGGGTATCGATCCACTCGTTGCCCCACGCGCGGATCGTGTCCGCGCGCTGGTCGTCCGCGAACAGGAACAGGATGTTCGGGCGGTCGGGCGATGGCGGTGCCGCCTCGCCCGCCGGCTGGGCGGCCAGCGGAAGGACGCCGGGCAGAAAGGCCAGCACCAGGATTGCGGCCGCGGCCGGCGCGGCGACCCGCCATCGGTACGAGCCGCGGAAAAGTCCCGGAGCGCATCTCATGGGCGTCGCCTCCACCTGCGTTGGCCCGGCTCGGCCCGCGCCGCCGCATCGGATTCGCCCGACGATACCACGTCACCGGCTGCGGCCCATCAGGGCAGCGGCGTCCCCGGGACGATGCCGTGCAGCAGCTCGGTCACGGGCAGGCACAGGATGCCGTCAATCCGCAAGCGTTCGTCGCCGAGGTATGCCAGCCGGGGCTGTGCTTCCGGATAGTCCCGAGCGAAGCGCTTCAGGGACCTGAGATCCGCCGGCCGTATGCGCGCAGCGTGCTTGACCTCGAGGGCCCAGAACACGTCGCTGCCGTAGAGCACGAAGTCGACCTCGCTCCCGGCCCGCGTGCGCCAGAACGCCAGCGTGGCGGCGGCTCCCGAATAGTCGATCCACGCCCGCAGGTGCTGGGCGACCAGCCCCTCCAGCGCTGCGCCACGGACCTCCTGCGGCCGGTCCAACGGTCCCTCCGGCCGCAGGGAGCGAAACACGCCGGCGTCGGCAAAGTAGAACTTCGGGTGCGCGGTGACCTGCCGGCGCGCGCGGCGGGTGAAGACCGGGAGCCGGAACGCAAGCAGCAGGTCCTCGACGATCTCGATGAACCCCTCCACCGTCTTGCGGCGCACCGCGCACTCTCGCGCCACGTCGCTGGTGTTGAGCACGGCCGAGTGCGAGAAGCTGATGGCTTCGAGGAACCTGTGGAACGCGCCCAGGTCGCGCACCAGTCCCTCCGTCTGGACCTCCTGCTGGACGTAGAGCCCCGCGTAGGCGCTCAGCGTATCGGCAGGATCGCCGGCATCCCAGATCAAGGGCAACAACCCCTGGTCGAGGGCCGTCGCCAGGTGGAAGCGCGGGCCGAGCTCCGCGGCCAGGAACGGATGCATCGATCGCACGACGGCGCGACCGGCGAGCAGATCGACCCCGCTGCGCTTGAGCTTGCGCGCGCTCGATCCGGTGAGCACGAAACGCGGGGGGCCGGGCTCCTCCATCAGTTGGTGAACGACGGTCAGCAGCTCGGGAACCCGTTGCACCTCGTCGATCACGAGATCGGCCACGCCGGGCGCCGCGGCCAGCTCCCGCAGACGCTCCGGCCGCGCCGCGTACAGCCGCTGCTGGGCCGGCGCGAGCAGGTCGATTCGGACGGCGTTCGGGAACGCCGCCTCCAGCCAGGTGCTCTTACCGGTTCCCCGCGGGCCGAACAGGAAGAAATGCCCCGCAGGCGGGCGGAAAAATTTCCGCTCTATCGCCACAATGAGTGCAATTATGGCATTTCCAGGGGAATTACTCGCCTTCTTCGAGGCCAGAGCCGTACCGTTGTTGCGCCCGCCGCCAGCACGACTCGGCCGGACAGGGCGAGCACGAGCGTCCGCGTCTTCAGGCCAGTATGTCCTCCACGACCACGCCGGCCACGTCGGTGAGCCGGAAGTCGCGTCCCTGGCTTCGGTAGGTCAGACGCTCGTGGTCGAGGCCGAGCAGGTGCAGGATGGTCGCGTGCAGGTCGTGGATGTGCACCTTGTTCTCGATGGCGTAGTAACCGTAGTCGTCGGTGCGGCCGTAGCTGTGGCCCCCCTTCACGCCGCCGCCGGCCATGAACATGGTGTACCCGTGGGGGTTGTGGTCGCGGCCGTTGCGCGCGCCCGCCTCGGCCCCCGGGGTGCGGCCGAACTCGCCGCCCCACAGCACGAGGGTCTCGTCGAGCAGGCCGCGTTGCTTGAGGTCGGTGATCAGCCCGGCCACCGGCCGGTCGATCTCGGCGCAGCTCCGGGGCAGCCCCGTGATCAGCCCGGAATGGTGGTCCCACTTCGTGTCGGGCCCGTGGGTGGCCTGCACGAACCGCACCCCCGACTCGGAGAAGCGCCGGGCAAGGAGGCAGCGGAGGCCGAAGTCGGCGGCCACCGGGTCGTCGAGGCCATAGAGACGCCGGGTGGCCTCGGACTCGCCATCGACGCTCATCACCTCTGGCGCCTCGGTCTGCATGCGGAACGCGAGCTCGTACGACTCGATGCGGCCCTCCAGCGCGAGGTCCGGCCCCGTCGATGCGAGCTGGCGCCGCTGCCAGCGCTGCAGCAGATCGACCTCGGCCCGCTGCACGCCGGGGCTGACCGCCTGGTTCTCGAGGAAGTCGATGGTGGCCTCGGCGGTGTTCATGCGCGTGTTGCCGATCGCGGTGCCGTTGTAGGCGGCGGGGAGGAACGCGGCCGAGTAGTTCTGCACGCCGCCGTGCTGGTACGACGGGCAGATGGTGATGAAGGCGGGCAGGTTCTCGTTCTCCGTCCCGAGCCCGTACGAGATCCACGACCCCATCGACGGCCGCACGAAGCGGTCGCTGCCCGTGTTCATGGCGAGGATGGCCCCGCCGTGGGCGGCGTTCGTGCCGTACATCGAGCGCACGAAGCAGAGGTCGTCGGCCACCCCGGCAAGGTGCGGCAGCAGCTCGCTCACCCAGTGCCCCGACTGCCCGTGCTGCCGGAACTCCCAGGGGCTCTTGAAGAGGTTGCCGGTCTCGTTGAACTGCACGTCGGGCTTGGCGAACGGCAGCGGCTTGTTGTCGTCGCGGACGAGCAGCGGCTTGTACTCGAACAGGTCGTGCTGCGACGGGCCGCCGTGCATGTGCAGGAAGATGATGCGCTTGGCGCGGGGCGCGAAGTGGGGCGCCCTCGGGGCCAGCGGGTTGTCCTGCGCGGCCAGCAGGTCCTGCTGGAGCAGCGACGACAGGGCAAGCCCCCCGAAGCCGCAGCCGCAGGTCTTGAGCATGTCGCGGCGGGTCACCGGCGGTGCCTGGTAGTGCGGGTGGCGCATCGGTCTCTCCCGGTGTGTGGGACGGCAGCCCCACGTCTGCATGACGGTCTCAGTCGACGTAGATGAACTCGCTGGCGCCCAGGATGACGTGGCACAGTCGCGTCCACGCGAAGCGGTCGGCGCCCTCGCCACCGGGCGCGGTCTCGCGCATGGCGGCGAGGAAGGCCAGGCTCTCCTCGATCTCGACGTCGGTGGCGGGCCGCCCGTAGGCCTCGACGAACGCCCGGTCGATCCGCTCCGGCTCGCTCGCCAGCGGCATCGCCAGCAGCCGCCCCGCGAACTCGCCGGCCCGCTCCTCGACGAACGCGC
>JAPOWL010000198.1 GCA_026707615.1 Acidobacteriota bacterium
TGGGACTTCATCCGCCACGCGCGCGAGCGCGGGGTGCCGGTCGGTCCGGGCCGGGGATCGGCCGCCGGCAGCCTGGTCGCCTACTGCCTGCGCATCACGGACATCGATCCCCTGGAGTTCGACCTGATCTTCGAGCGCTTCCTCAACCCGGAGCGCGTGTCGCTGCCGGACATCGACATCGACTTCTGCGAGCGGCGGCGCGGGGAGATCATCGAGTACGTCACGCGAAAGTACGGCCGCGAGAACGTCGCCCAGATCATCACCTTCGGCACGATGAAGGCCCGGGCGGTCGTGCGCGACGTCGGCCGGACCCTGGGCATGAGCTACGCGGACACGGACCGGGTGGCCAAGCAGATTCCGCCCACCCTCGACATGACCCTCGACAAGGCGCTCGAGGAGAGCCCCACCCTCAAGAGCCTCGAGCGCGACAACGCGGAGGTCCGGGAGCTTCTCGAGGTGGCCCGGCGTCTCGAGGGAGTGACGCGGCACGCGTCCGTCCACGCCGCCGGGGTCGTCATCGCACCCGACGCCATCACCGAGTTCGCTCCGCTCTACAAGAGCTCGAAGGACGAGATCACGACCCAGTGGGCGATGAAGGAGGTAGAGCGCGTCGGCCTCCTCAAGATGGACTTCCTCGGGCTGAGCACGCTGACCCTGCTCCGGGATGCGGTCGACCACATCGAGCGCTCGCTCGGCGAGACGGTGCGGCTCGAAGCGCTGCCGCTCGACGACGCCAGGACCTATCGCCTGTTCAGCGAAGGGCAGACGCTGGGGATCTTCCAGTTCGAGAGCTCCGGCATGCGGGAGACCTTGCGCAAGGCGAAGCCGCAGCGGTTCGACGACCTCATCGCGCTGAACGCGCTCTACCGCCCGGGGCCGCTCCGGGCCGGCGTCATCGACGATTTCATCGGCCGCAAGGACGGCAAGGTCGAGATCGAGTACCTGGCCCCGTCGCTGGAACCGATCCTGCGGGAGACGTACGGCGTCATCGCGTACCAGGAGCAGGTCATGCGCATCGCCAGCGATCTGGCGGGGTTCACGATGGGCGAGGCCGACGTGCTGCGCAAGGCGATGGGGAAGAAGAACGCCGCCGCCATGCAGGCCGAGCGGGAGAAGTTCGTGGCCGGCGCGACGGCTCGCGACCTGCCGAAAGCGACCGCGACCCGCATCTTCGACCTGATGGAGTACTTCGCCGGCTACGGCTTCAACAAGAGCCACTCGACCGCCTACGCGCTGCTGGCGTACCAGACGGCCTACCTCAAGGCGAACTACCCGGCGTACTTCCTGGCCGCGCTCCTGACGGTAGAGCGGCACAACACCGACAAGCTGGCCCTCTACCTCGGCGAGTGCCGCGACCTCGGCGTGACGATCCTCCCGCCGGACGTCAACGAGAGCGAGCTGGCGTTCGCGGTCACGGCGCACGGCGTCCGGTTCGGGCTCGGGGCGATCAAGAACGTCGGCGACGGCGCCGCGGAGGCGGTCCTGGCTGCCCGCCGCGCCGCCGGCCGCCTCGCCTCCCTGGACCGGCTCTGCGAGGAGGCGGACCTCAAGGCCGTCAACCGGCGAGTCCTCGAGAGCCTGATCAAGTCCGGCGCCTGCAACTCCCTGCTCGGCCCCCCGCCCGCGGCGTCGGATGCGGACGGGGCGACGGATGCGGGCGCGGCGTCGCGGCTGCGGCCGGCGCAGTTGCTCGCGATGCTCGATGCGGCCCTCGAGCGGGGCAGCCGCCGGCAGAAGGACCGGGACCTCGGACAGCATCAACTCTTCGGGGATGTCGATGAATCCGAGGCCGGCGGGGCGCCCCCTCATTTGCCCGACGTAGCGCCGTGGACGGAGGAGCAGAAGCTGGCGTTCGAGAAGGAGGCCCTCGGCCTGTACCTGAGCGGCCACCCCATCGATCGCTTCCACCGCGACCTGGCGCGCGCGGGCGTGCGCCGCATCGAGGCGCTCGAGGGTCCGGCGGCGAGCGCCCGCGTCGGCGGCGTCATCAGCCAGTGTCGCCGGTTGCGGACGAAGAAGGGCGACCCCATGGCGGTGATCACCCTCGAGGATCGCGGCGGCCGAATGGAGGCGGTCGTCTTCCCCGACGCCTTCCGCCGCTACGGATCGCTGCTCGAAGTCGACCGCCTCGTCGTCGTTTCCGGCAAGCTGGAGATGGACGAGGAGGTGGCGCGGATGATGGCCGAGGAGGTGCACGCCCTGGAGACCGTGCTGGGTAGCATCGGCCGGCCGCTCGCAATCCGGCTCGCCTCGCCCCCGGCCGACCGGGCCACGATGGAAGCGCTCGCGGAGGTGCTCGGCCGCCACGACGGCACGGGCCGGGTGGCCCTGGAGATCGAGCTGCGCCACCAGGTGCCGCCCGTTCGCGTCCGGGCGCGCTTGAGCCGGGCGCGCATCCGCCCCTCCAACGCGTTGCTGGAGGACATCGAGCGCGTGTGCGGGAAGGGCGCCGTAACGTGGTAGGAGCGACGGTCGGCGACAGCGGCCCGGCGACCGTCTGGTCCGTGGGGGCCGCGGACCCTGCCCCGGCCGAGCGCATCCGGCGGGAGCTGGGGCTGCAGGCCGCGGTGGCGCGCCTGCTGGTGCGGCGCGGCATCGCCGAGCCGGACGATGCAAGGCGCTTCCTTCGCCCGTCGCTGGCGGATCTGCACGATCCGTCGCTCCTGACCGACCTCGAGCGGGGCGCGGACCGACTCCTCCGGGCGGTGGCGGCCCGCGAGCGGATCGTGGTGCACGGCGATTACGACGTCGACGGCGTCAGCGCCACCGTGATGCTGCGCCGCGCCCTGGCGCTGCTGGGGGGCGAGGTCGACCACTACATCCCGGAACGGCTGACGGACGGGTACGGGTTGCTGCCACAGACGGTCGAGCGCCTTCACGCGCGCGGCTGCCGCGTCATCGTCTCCGTCGACTGCGGGATCCGGAGCACGGAGGCCGCGGCGCGGGCGACCGCGCTCGGCGTCGACCTCATCATCACGGACCACCACGAGCCGGGCCTCACGCTGCCGGCCGCGTTCGCCGTCATCAATCCGCGTCGCGCCGACTGTTCCTATCCCGACAAGCATCTCGCGGGGGCCGGCGTCGCCTTCAAGCTGGTGCAGGCGCTCTGCCGGCGGTCCGGTCACGACGCGTGGCTGCCCGCCTTCGCCAAGCTCGCCGCCATCGGCACGCTCGCCGATGCCGTGCCGCTGCGCGGCGAGAACCGGATCATCGCGCGGGTCGGGCTGGACGGCCTGACTGCCGGACCGAACGCGGTCGGTCTGCAGGCCCTGCTCGACGCGTGCGGGCTCGCGGGTCGCCGCGTCGAGAGCGAGGACGTCGCCTTCCGGGTGGCACCCCGGATCAACGCGGCGGGCCGCATGCGCTCGGCCGACCTCGCCGCACGCCTGCTGCTGGCCGCGGGCCGGACGCAGGAGGACATCGCCCGGCGGCTCGCCGAGGAGCTCGATGCGGAGAACGTCCGGCGCCGGGAAGAGGAGGCCGCGATCGCCGCGGCGGCGGTGCGCGTCGTCCACGAGGACCCGCAGGCGGTCGAGGCGCGCCTGCTGGTCGTGTGGGGAGACGGCTGGCACCGGGGCGTCATCGGCATCGTGGCGTCGAAGCTCGTCGAGACCTTCGGCCGACCGTCCATCGTGCTGTCGGTCGAGGACGGGACGGCCCGCGGCTCCGGTCGCAGCATTCCGGGATTCGACCTGCTTGCGGCGCTCGAGCAGTGCGCGGACCTGTGCACGCGGTTCGGGGGCCACCGGCAGGCCGCCGGCCTGGAGCTTCCGGCGGATCGACTCCCCGAGCTGCGGCGGCGCATCGACGCGTACGCGCGGGCCCGGATCGGGACCGAGGACCTCGTCCGCCGCCTCGAGATCGACGACACGCTGGCCCTGACCGACGTCCGTCCGGCTCTGGTCGAAGGGCTGCGCGCCCTCGAGCCCTTCGGCTCCGGCAACCCGCGCCCCGTGTTCCGCGCCGCGCGGGTGGAGGTGGTGGACGGCCCCCGGATCATGAAGGAGCAGCATCTGCGCATGACGGTGCGGCAGGGAAGCGCGCGGTTCCGGGCCGTCGCCTGGCGCGCCGCGGATCGGGCCCCGTTCTTCGAGGCACACCGGGATGGGC
>JAPOWL010000099.1 GCA_026707615.1 Acidobacteriota bacterium
CCTCAAGCCCACTCTCGGCCCGTATTCATTGGCCGATCACCCGGTAACCGAATACCCTCGTTGATTCTCTCGAGGATCCAGGCCTCGGGATTCGCCCCGCCGAGGTCCGGCAACTCCACGTCCTTGTCGGACATCAGCTGGATGACCATGTCGTGGAACTCCCCTTCGCTCGCGGTCGACAGGCGTTCGATCACCATGCTCTGGAGGACGGCTAGGTCGACGTCCTCGCCCGGGAGCGGTTCGACGCCCAGGCGCCGCAACGTTCTGCCGAACAAGATACGAAGCAGCCCGGCCGCCGTGTTCGGCTTTTCGCCGTACACCAGGACGTCCACCTCCGCGATGCGTATCCACGGTTCCGCGCCGGCGACGGGCCGGACGTCGACGCTGGCCGCCTCCATGATCAGGTTCTCGGTTACCTCGATGCCGCCCGAATGCGCCCAGTAGTCGTCCCAGTAGATGACGTTCCTGGAGTCGTTCCGCCTCCGATGCAGGTCTCCGTGGTCGATCTCGCCCCGGATGGCTATCATCCGGAACCCGACCCGCCTGTTCAGCTCCGCGGCCGCCGCATGGATGACCGGCCGGTGTGACGGCGGAAACTCGTCGTGCACGTGGAACTCCACCGGGAGATTCTCGCCGTGAGAGAACGGCGCGTCGGGAAGATCGGGATCCCTGTAGCGATGGTCCGGGCCGTGGAATACGAGATCGCATGGAGCAACGGACGCCAGCGGGTCGCGGTTCGGCTGACCGGCAACGGAAGCGGAAAGGAACACCGACACGAACGACAGGTACGCAACCATCCATCGCGACATCGAAGGTCCTCCCGGTCATCCCCCAGCCGGTCATCCAGCCCGTGCCGTCCCTCGACCGACGCTGTCATCCCGAGGACATCAAAACCTGGGCGCCACCCGCAAGATGCGGCCCAGAACCAGCGGGGTACCTGCTTCCGCAGCCTCGAGCGCCGGCAGGTCGCGCCAGGCCCCGAGCCGGTCGCCGTCGGGGCCGCGTCGCATAGAGTATTACCAAGCAGAGCGCGCTCGCGGGTGCGACACCTCGCCGCGGGCGCCGCCGCCGATTCAGGAGACGCAATGCAGTCCCATCTTCGAATCCTCCTGCCCGCTCTGGCGCTGGCGGCGTTCGCTGCGGCGCCGTCGGCGGCGCAGGACGAGGTCCAGGTCTTCCGGGGCGCCACCGTGCTCCCGATAGCGGGGCCGGCTATCGAGTCCGGCGTCGTGGTCGTCCGGGGCGGCACCATCGTCGAGGTCGGCGGGCCCGACGTGGCCACGCCGGAAGGCGCGGTGGAGCACGACCTGACGGGCCGCGTGCTGCTGCCCGGACTGGTGGACAGCCACTCCCACGTGGGCTCCGCGTCGGGCGGCGACGGCTCGTCGCCGCTCCATCCCGACGTGCGGGCCCTGGACTCCATCGACATCCTCTCCGACAGCTTCTGGCGCGCGCGGGCCGGCGGCATCACCACGGTGAACGTGATGCCGGGGTCGGGACACCTGCTGTCGGGCCAGACCGTCTACCTCAAGCTCCGGGACGGCGGCCGCACGGTCGAGGACTGGCTGTTCTGCGACGATCCGGTGGCCGGCATCTGCGGCGGGATGAAGATGGCGAACGGCACGAACCCGATGCGGAACCCGCCGTTCCCGGGCACGCGGGCCCGGTCGGCGGCGCTCGTGCGCGGCCTCTACCATGAGGCCCACGCCTGGGTCGAGAGGCGCCGGGCGGAGGACGAGCCGCCGGCCGGGCGCGACATGCGCATGGAGGCACTGGCGGAGGTGCTGGCCGGCGACCGCATCGTCCAGTACCACACGCACCGCCACAACGACATCGCCACCGTGCTGCGGCTGCGCGACGAGTTCGGCTTCCGCGTGGTCCTGCAGCACGGCACGGAGGCCTGGAAGCTGGCCGACGAGATCGCCGCCGCCGGGGTGCCGGTGTCGATCACCTTCATCGACGCGCCGGGCGGCAAGGAGGAGGCGCTCGACTGGTCGCTGGAGATCGGCGCCATCCTGGAGCGCGCGGGCGTGGAAGTCGCCTTCAACACGGACGATTTCATCACCGATTCCCGGTTGCTGCTGCGGAGCGCGGCGCTGGCGGTGCGCAACGGCATGTCGCGCGACGCGGCGCTCCGGGCGCTGACCATCGTGCCGGCGCGCATGCTGGACGTGGAAGACCGCGTCGGCTCGCTCGAGGCGGGCAAGGACGCCGACTTCGCGGTGCTCTCGGGCGATCCGTTCAGCGTCTACACGAAGGTCGAGCAGACGTGGGTCGAGGGGCGGCTCATCTACGACCGGTCGGACCCGGAGCACCGCCGCTATGCCGTCGGCGGTCACGATGTCTACCGCACATCGGCCGCCGAGGAGGAAGCTCTGCGCCGGCTTCTGGAAGGAGAGGCGCGATGACCGGGCACTTGTTCCCGCGACGCCGTGGAGTCCTGCTGCCGATGTTGCCGCTGGTGCTGGGCGCGGCCCTGGCCGGCGTGGCGGCGCCGCCGGCCGCGGCGCAGGTCGTGGTGAGGGCGGACCTCCTCCACACCGTATCCGGGGAGCCGATCGAGAACGCCGTCGTGATCGCCGGCGCCGACGGCACGATCGAATGGGTCGGCCCCGCGGACGAGGCGACGCTGCCCGACGGCGTCGAGGTGCTGGAAGCGGCCGTCGTAACGCCCGGCCTGGTCGATGCGCACTCCGTCGTCGGGCTCTCCGGCGCCCTGAACAGCAACGTGGGGGCGGTCCGCGATCAGGACCAGTTGGATACCTCGGCCCCCATCCAGCCCGAGCTGCGCGCCGTCGACGCCTACGACGCGACCGAAATGCTGGTCGAGTGGGTCCGCCTCCACGGCGTCACGACGCTCCACACGGGGCACGGCCCCGGGGCACTCATCAGCGGCCAGACGATGATCGTCAAGACCCACGGCCGCAACGTGGCGGAGGCCACGATGGTCCCGGCCCGCATGCTGGCCGCCACCCTCGGCAACGCGGTGTCCGCGAACTTCGCCTCGCCGGGCACGTCCTCCAAGGGCGTCGCCATGCTGCGCGCCGCGCTCTTCGCCGCGCAGGCGCACGCCGAGCGGATGCGCAGCGCGGCGGCGGACGACGCGGGCGGGGCGCCGCCGGCCCCCGACCTGACGAGCGAGGTGCTGGGCCAAGTGCTGGAGGGCGAGCTCTCGCTGCTGGTCACCGCCGATCGCGCCACCGAGATCGCCGCCGCGCTCCGGCTGCAGAGCGAGTTCGGGTTCGACCTCGTCCTCGACAGCGCGGCCGAGGCGTACCTGCTGCTGGACGAGATCCGCGCCGCCGGCGTGCCGGTCCTCGTGCACCCGCCGATGAGCCGCGTGCGGAACGGCTCGTTCGAGACCGCGGCCCGGCTCGCCGAGGCCGGCATCCCGTTCGCCATCCAGACCGGTTTCGAAGGCTACGTGCCCAAGACGCGCGTGCTGCTGTGGGAGGCCGCCATCGCCGCCGCCAACGGCCTCGGCCCCGAGGGGGCCCTCGAAGCGGTCACCCTGGGCGCCGCGCGCATCCTGGGCGTCGACGACCGCGTGGGCTCGATCGAGGTCGGCAAGGACGCCGATCTCGTCCTCTTCGACGGCGACCCCTTCGAGTACACCAGCCACGTGTGCGGCGTGATCATCGAAGCCGAGGTGCAGACCCGGGAGTGCCGGTAGACCGGGGAAGTGAGAGCGTTCCGTGGGTAATTCCGTGGGCGACGCGATGCGGGCAAGAGGATCGGCGCGTGAGTACTCTCCCGGGACCGGTCAGGTAGAATCGGACTCATGAACGCGGACGTGCTCGCCACGGTGTTGACGGGGGTCGGCGTCCTGATCGGCGTCTGGCGAATCGTGACCGTCCAGGTGGACGGCGTGCGCCGGGACCTGACCGCGCAGATCGCGGCCGTCGACAACAAGCTGTCGGCAGCCATCCGGGACGTGAACACCCGCATCGACAACATCCTGCTGGCCGACCGGAAGCCCACCTCATAACCGAGTACGCCCCGGGTCCGCCTCTGCCTTCGGGTATGCGCCCGGGGTCCAGCCGCTCCGCGCGCAACTCCCCAACGAACGGCGCGAGCGGGGCGCAAGT
>JAPOWL010000418.1:0-3444 GCA_026707615.1 Acidobacteriota bacterium
GCCCGACAAGGACCCGGACGCGCGCCTGGCGACGCTGAGGATGTCGGTGGGCCTGGCTTTTCCCTTCACCTCCGGCATCCTGATCGGAATCGGCGAGACCCGGGAAGAGCGCCTCGAATCGTTCCTTGCATTGCGCGATCTCCACGACGCGTACGGACACATCCAGGAGATCATCGTCCAGAACTTCCGGGCCAAACCGGACACCCGGATGGCGGAGGCCCCCGAGCCGCCGCTCGAGGATCTGCAGTGGACGATCGCCTGCGCGCGGTTGATCTTCGGCCCCGACATGGCGATTCAGGCGCCGCCCAACCTGACCCCGGACCATTTCGGCGCCCTGATCCGCGCCGGTATCAATGACTGGGGCGGGGTGTCGCCCGTGACGCCGGATCACGTCAATCCCGAAGCGCCGTGGCCGCACCTGGAGGCGCTGGCACGGGAGACCGCGCGCGAAGGCAAGGCGCTGACCGAGCGGCTGACGGTCTATCCGTCCTATGTGAGGCGGCTCGACGCGTGGGTGTCGGAGCCGCTTCGGCCCGCCGTGCGCCAGGGCTCCGACGCCGAGGGGTTCGCCCGCGAGAGCTCCTGGTCGCCCGGCGACCGCGACGCGGTGCTGCCGGCGCCGCTGCTGGAACGCCTCCAGGATGAAGCGACGCCGGCGCCGACCGCGTCCGTGCGGGCGCTGTGCGAGAAAGCGGCGCGCGGTGACGGGTTGCACGAATCGGAGATCGCCGCACTCTTCTCGGCGCGGGGCGACGATCTCGTGGCCGTGGTGCGTGCGGCCGACGCGTTGCGGCGCGAGGTCAACGGCGACGAGGTCACCTACGTCGTCAACCGCAACATCAACTACACCAACGTCTGCTACTTCCGCTGTCAGTTCTGTGCCTTCTCCAAAGGCAAGCTGAGCGAGAACCTGCGGGGCGCCCCGTACGACCTCGCTCTCGACGAGATCGCTCGCCGCAGCGTGGAGGCGTGGGAGCGCGGCGCCACGGAAGTCTGCATGCAGGGCGGCATCCATCCCGAGTATACGGGCGCCACCTACCTGGACATCTGCCGGACGGTCAAGGCGGCGGCGCCGGATATGCACGTGCATGCCTTCTCGCCGCTGGAGGTCTGGCAGGGCTCGGCCACCCTCGGCGTCTCACTGGAGACGTTCCTGCGGCAACTGAAGGCGGCCGGGCTGGGAACGCTGCCGGGAACCGCGGCCGAGGTGCTCGACGACGAGGTCCGGCGCGATCTGTGCCCCGACAAGTTGACGGCGGGGCAGTGGCTCGAGGTGATGGAGACGGCGCACCGGGTCGGATTCCGGACCACCGCGACCATCATGTACGGTCACATCGACCGGCCCCGCCACTGGGCGCGGCACCTGGCGAGCATCCGCGCGCTGCAGGCGCGCACCGGAGGGTTCACCGAGTTCGTGCCGCTGCCCTTCGTGCACATGGAGGCGCCCATCTACCTCAAGGGGCAGGCGCGCCGCGGCCCGACGTTCCGCGAGTCGTTGCTGATGCACGCGGTCGCGCGGCTGGCCCTGCACCCGCTGGTGACGAACATCCAGGCCTCGTGGGTGAAGATGGGGCCCCGCGGCGTGCACGCGTGCCTGAACGCCGGGGTAAACGACCTGGGCGGCACCCTGATGAACGAGAGCATCACCCGGGCTGCCGGTGCGGGATTCGGGCAGGAACTGTCGCCGGAACGGATGGAGGCCCTGATCTGCGGCGCGGGCCGAACGCCGAGGCAGCGCGCCACCACGTACGGGGAGGCCGCGGCTGGACAGGTGGCCCGGTCCTTCCAGGCGGCCGACTTGCGACCGGTCGTCCAGACGCCGAGTCCGGCCTGGGCGCGCGACGGCTCGCGGCCGACGCTGGTTCGTCCCGGGCTCGACGCCGACGTCGGGGAGAACGGTTCACCGGAAGACGCGATGAGACAGAGGGAGGCAAACCGATGAGCACAGACATACGCGCCCTGCTCGACAAGGCGCTGGAGCGGCCGGCCATCAGCGCACCGGTGGCCGCGTTGGTGGTGTTGTTGATCGGGTTCTACGGGTGGTCGGCCACCTGTCCGTGCGACCGCACGCCCGGCGCCATTCTGTTCGGCGACGAGCACGAGGAGCCGGTGAGCGACTGGGCGTTCGCGAACCAGGTGACGCTGTGCCAGATCCAGATTCGGGCCGGTCTGCTGCCGCACTCGATCAACCTGAACTGCTTCGCCACCGAGAGCGGCGACCTCTACCTGAGCTGCTCCAACTGCGCCGGCAAGCGCTGGTCCGGCATCGCGGTCGAGGACGGCTGGGCGCGGCTGCGGCTGGACGGTACCGTCTACCCGGTCCAACTGACGCGCGCGATGGACGCGGACGAGCTGGACACGGCGTGGGAGGCCAGGCTGGACAAGCTGCACTCGCTGGAGGAGCCGGCCAACCCGCCCGTGCCGCTCGGGACGCCGCGGCCGGACGCCTGGTGGTCGTTCCGCGTGGTATCGCGCAGCTAGGAGCTTGCGCCGCAGAACGCAGCGAAGCGGAGTTCTGAGACGCAAGGTCATGGAGCGGGGGGGATGGGCCGAAACGGCGAGCCAGCGAGGCGTTTCGGGGCGCTAGGAATCCGAGCCACGCGATGCCGGACTGACGGCGCGAGGAGACGTGCCATGAAGAGGACGATAGCCGCGGTTGTCGCGGGGGTGCTCGCGACCTTGGTCGCGATGCCGGCCGCCGCCGGACAGGCGGTGTGGGAGGAGACATCGATCGAGCAGGGCGGCGTGCAGTTTCGGCTGAGCAATCACGAGGGCGCCGCGATTCTGCTCCAGTGCCTGGCCCAGGGGATCGGCGCGGGGTTCGCGCTCCCGGCGCCGCTCGGTCCGACGGAACGGGCGCTGGTGCACGCTGTCCCCGGCGGGCGGCGCAACGTGGCGGTCACGCCGCTCGCTGAGCGGGTGGTGCGGATCGACAGAAGCGGCGAGCTCGACTTCGTGTTGGATCTACTGCGCACCTCGGCGCGTCTCGTCTTGCGGATATCTTTCGATGTATTCGGCAGCGAGTCCATCGTTCATCGGTGCCGGGGGCAGGATGCGCCGCTTCGGGCGCCGCCTACCCCGATCAACCTGTCGTTCAGGACCAGTCTGCAAGTTGTCAACACTGCCGGAAGCATCCCCCGGCCGTAGTCGGGAGCGTGCGCCGCGCTTGCACTTGACATTGCCGGCCAGACGCTCACAATGGAACGATCCGTGATAATGGGCGGGATTCTGCCCGGAGTATCGGACTGGAGCATCAGGGGGATCGACCCATGAAGACTCGACAGCACCGGCTCGCAGTGGTGGGCAGCGCGGCGCTTGCGCTCTGCGTTGCCGGCAGCACCGTTGCGGCCCAATCGAACGACTGGGAGCCGGGACCCGCCTCGTGGACGGGGGACCTGACCCCGATCACCACCGCCGACTGGAGCTATGACCGGGCCGAGCACC
>JAPOWL010000418.1:3454-4086 GCA_026707615.1 Acidobacteriota bacterium
GGACTGGAGCTTCGACCGCGCCGAGCACCTGCTGGGCCGCGCCGGCTTCAGCGGTACGCCGGAGGACGTCCAGCGGCTGGCGGACATGACCCCGGAAGAGGCCGTCAGCGCCCTGGTCGACTACGACGACATTCCGAACGACCATCTCGAGCCGTTCGAGCACTCGGGTTTCTGGGACGAGACGCTGATGCAGTTCCCGCCGAGCCGGCCCGCCGCTACCGACCGGGCGATGGCGCTCGGCGCGAGCATGGGCATCCGGGTGAAGCCGGAGTTCGTCAACCGCCACATGCAGCCGGTCTCCGACCGTTTCTTCTATTGGCTGCGCGCGACCGCGCTGGAGACCCGCCGTGTCGGCTACTGGTGGGCCGAGCGGATGCTCGACACCAACCGGCCGCTGCAGGAGAAGATGGCGCTGTTCTGGCACGGGCATTTCGCCACCGCCCAGAACAAGGTCCGCGACTACCGGAAGATGCTGCTGCAGATCGATACCTTCGAGCGGCATGCGGCGGGGAACTTCGGCGAGCTGCTCGTCGCGGTCGCGCAGGATCCGGGGATGCTCTACTACCTGGATGCCGGCGTGAACGTGAAGGGGGCCGCCAACGAGAACTTCGCCCGCGAGGTGATGGAGCTGT
>JAPOWL010000343.1 GCA_026707615.1 Acidobacteriota bacterium
GACGCGGGACGCGGCACCGCCGGGGCTGGACCTGCCGCGCGGGATCGCGCTGCCGGACTCCGTCGTCTTCCGCGACGCCAGCACCCGCGCCGTCTTCTCGGCCCTCGGGCAGTTCGGCAACGTAACCGTCCTCTTCGATCCCGCGTTCCTGGACTCGGCGCTGTCGATCGACCTCCGCGACACCACGTTCGACGTGGCCCTCGCCGCAGTCTCTGCGAGCACCCGGAACTTCTTCCGGGTCACGGCGCCGGGCACGGTGACCATCATCCCCGACACGCCGGCCAAGCGGCAGGAGTACGAGGAGGAGATCGTCCGCACCTTCTTCCTGAGCCACGCCGACGTCCAGGAGACGATCGACCTGCTGCGGATCGTGATGGACACGCGGCGCCTCGCGCCGGTCTCGGCGGCCAACGCGATCTCGGTCAAGGACACGCCGGAGCGCATCGAGGCCGCCGCGCGGCTCATCCAGGCGATCGACAAGGCGCGCGCGGAGGTCGTGATCGAGGTGCAGCTCCTGGAGGTCGACCGGCAATTGCTGCGCGACTACGGACTGCCGCTCGTCAGCGACACCGGCCCCGGCGTCAGCGCCGGGATCGGCGTCGACGAATCGCAGGGGCTGGACCTCGACGACATCGGCCGGCTGGCCCTGCCCGACCTGTTCGTCGCCAACCTCCCCAGCCTCAACCTGCGCCTTCTCGAGAGCCACACGAGCACGCGCGTCCTCGCCAACCCGCGCATCCGCACGTCGGCGGGCGTCGAAGCGTCGGCCAGCTTCGGCGACCGGGTCCCGGTGCCGGTGACGACCTTCACCCCGTTCGCGGCCGGCGGCATCAGCCAGCAGCCGATCACCTCGTTCAACTACGAGAGAGTCGGCGTCAACATCGACATCACGCCGCGCATCCACCACGACGACCGGGTGTCACTGGAGATCGGGATCGAGATCAGCAACCTCACCGGCACCGGGTACGCGGGCGTGCCGCAGTTCGGCAATCGGGAGATCTCGACCACGATCCGGCTGATGGACGGAGAGACGAGCATTCTCGCCGGGCTGATCCGCGACGAGGAACGCGAGGTGCTCGAGGGGATCCCCGGTCTGAGCAGCCTCCCGGTCATCGGCCGCATCTTCGGGCGGACCGAGACGAGGACGCAGGAGACCGACATCGTCCTCACGCTGACGCCGCACATCCTGAGCGGCCTCGAGCTCGAAGAGGAGGATCTGCTCCCCTTCCGGGTGAACACCGCCCTCGCGGCGGCCACGCCCGCCGGGTTCGCCCCGCCGCCGGCCCTCGACCGGCTGCAGCCGCGAGGGCCCCGCGGCGATCCCACCCTGCGGCAGCCTCCGGCGATCCTCGAGCCGATCCGCCCTCCGGCGATTCCCGACCGCTAGCGGCTAGCCGGGCGTCTGCGCCGTGGAACAGCGACGACTCCTGAAGGATGGGTTGGGCGCCGAGCGGCGGCCGCAGCGCGACCTTGCGGTCGCCGCGACGAACGGCGGGCCAGGAGTCGCTCGCGCGCGGGGCGTCGGCCCTGCTCCCACCCGCAGCTACGGATCGGCCTCGACGGCGACCTGCGCACCGAGCGCCCGCAGCCGCGCGACGAGATCGGCGTAGCCGCGCTCGACGGTCTCCAGCGGCCCCACGCGGCTCTCGCCGCGCGCGGCGAGCGCCGCGGCGATCAACGCCATGCCCGAGCGCAGATCGCGCGTGTCGAGGTTGCGTCCCTGGAGCGGTCGCGGACCGGTGACGATGATGCGGTGCGGGTCGCAGAGGAAGAGGTCCGCCCCCATGCCGCTCAGCTGCTCGAGGGCGAAGAGACGGAGCTCGTACATCCAGTCGTGGATCAGGGTGCGGCCCTCGGCGAGCGTAGCGAGCACGGTGACCAGGCTGACCATGTCGCTCGGGAAGCCGGGCCACGGGGCGGTGGTGATCTGGCGGATGCCGCGCGGCTTCGACGCGTGCACGCGCAGGTGGTCGCCGTCCACCTCGCACTGCACCTCCATCCGGCGGAGCACCGAGACGATGGGCTCGAGATCGGCGCCGGAGGCGCCCGCCACCTCCACCTCTCCGCCCGTCAGCACGGCGGCCACGGCCCAGCTTCCGGCTTCGATGTAGTCGCCGCGCAGCCGATGCCGGACGCCGGCGCGAGGGGCCCCGCCGGTAACGCGGACCGTCGGCGTGCCCGCGCCCTCGATCGCCAGCCCCATCCGCCCCAGGAACTCGCACAGCTCGACCACGTGCGGCTCGCAGGCCGCGTGTCGGACCTCCGACGTTCCGTCCGCCGCCGCCGCGGCCAGGATGGCCGTCTCCGTGCCCGTGACCGATGCCTCGGTGAGGTACACCGAGGCCGCGCGCAGGCCGTCGGGCGCTTCGAGCGCGTGACCGGCACCGGACGTTTCGCGCGCTCCCATCGCCCCGAGTGCCTGCCGGTGGACGGAGAAGGTCCGGCGCCCCGGAAAGTCGCCGCCGGGCGGGGCGAGCCGGGCGCGGCCGAGGCGTCCCAGGAGCGGGCCTACCAGCAGCACGGACCCGCGCAGCTGTCCTACGAGACGGGCGTCCGGCTCGTCGTGCGTGACCCGCCGGCACTCGACACGGACGGTGGTCGTGCCGAGCCCCGTGACCGAGGCGCCCAGCCCGCGCAACAGCTCCCCCATCACGGCCACGTCGCGGATCCGGGGCACGTTGGTCAGCTCGCACGGCTCGTCGGTGAGGAGGCAGGCCGCCAGCAGCGGGAGGGCGGCGTTCTTGTTTCCCTCGACGTCGACCCGCCCCGTCAGGCGGCGGCCACCATCGACGACCAGCCGGGTCTTCGATTCCTGCCGCGGATCGTGGGCCACGCTACGAGAACTCTCCCAGAAAGACGACCTCGCATCGCAGGACGACGCCGAAGGACGCCTCGACCCGGGCCCGGCAGAGATCGACGAGCGCCCGCACGTCGCGTGCCGAGGCGCCGGGGCCGCCGACGATGAAGTTCGCGTGCCGGTGCGAGACTCGGGCCCCTCCGATCGCCGTGCCCTTGAGACCCGCGCGGTCGATCAGGGCACCGGCGGATGCCGGCACGCCGTCCGGGAAGCCGGACGTACCCGGATCGGGATTGCGGAAGATGCACCCGGCGCTGGGTACGCTCAGCGGCTGGGTGCGCTTGCGATAGGCGAGGGCCTCCCGGGCACGGACGCGCAACACGGCCGGATCGGCATCGCCGACGGCGAACTCCGCCCACAGCGCTACCTCACCGGTGCGCTGCAGCCGACTGGCGTCGTAGCCGAACTCCATGGCGCCGGCCGCCGCCACCCGCTCGGTCCCGTCCGGCTCCGCCATGCCCACCGCCGCCACGACCTCGCTCAGGAGCCGGCCGCGGAAGTGCGCGTTCCCGCACACGGCGCCGCCCACCGTCCCGGGTGTCCCGGCCCAGCCTTCCAGCCCCCCGAGGCCCCGACTGACGGTCCAACGGACGAGGCCGTTCAGGGTCACCCCGGCCGAGGCGCGCACGATTCCCGGCCCCACCAGCTCGACGCGGCGCTCCCCGGGGCGGATGACGAGTCCCCGCACGCCGCCGTCGCCGATCAGCACGTTCGACCCGCCCCCGAGCACCGTCACCGGAACGCCGGCTCCGGTCGCCGCGGCCACCGCGGTGCGAAGGTCGGCGGCGGTCGTCGCGTCGCAGAACCACTCCGCTGCACCCCCGATCCGGAAGGTCGTGTAGGGTGCGAGCGGCTCCTGCGCCCGAATCGCCAGCGGCCGGCGCTCCACGTCCGATCCGGGCCACGCCGCCGTCGGCGCCGCCGCGGTCATCGGTCGCCCTCCAGCCCCAGGAGAGCGCGCTCCTGTCGCACGAGCGTCCGGAGCGCCGTCGCCTGATCGCACGCTTCGAACTCGATCCAGTCCCCGGGCGCGAGTTGTCCGGCCAGCGGCAGATCGGCGGTGATGACGGTACCCATGCGCGGGTAGCCGCCAGCGGTTTGACGGTCGGCCATCAGCACGATCGGCTCGCCGCGCGGCGGGACCTGGATGGCGCCGCACGGCGTCGCCATCGAGAGCAGGTGCTCGTCGGTCCGCCGCGGGAGGGGCGCGCCTCGCAGACGAT
>JAPOWL010000364.1:0-2808 GCA_026707615.1 Acidobacteriota bacterium
TGGCCAGCACGCCGGAGCGTGCCCGCGGCTTCATCTCGAACTCCCAGCGGATGTCGCCGGTCGTCGGATCGATGGCCCGGATGGCGCTCTTGTAGTTGTCCATCGGCTGCGGCGACTGCACGCCGCCGCCGGTGTAGCGCTCCCCCTCGACATACTCCTCGTCCCGCAGGAAGAACTCGCCCTCGCCGTCGAACGAATTGACGTAGAGCAGTCCGGTGCGAGGATTGAACGCGGGCGACCACCAGTTGGTCGCGCCGCCGGCGGTCGGCGCCACCACCGTCCCGTCGGGCGAGGGGAACATGCCGGGACGCCGGATCGGACGGCCGTTCTCGTCGAGCCCTTCCGCCCAGGTCTGCAGGGCGAAGGGCTTGCCGAGCAGGAACTCGCCGGTCTCGCGGTCGAAGGTGTAGTAGAAGGCGTTGCGGTTCGCCCACAGCATCGCCTTGCGCGGCTCGCCCTCGAACTCGATGTCGGCGAGCACCGGGATTTGAATCGCGTCCCAGTCGTGCACGTCGTGCGGCGTGAACTGGAAGTACCACCGCATCTCGCCCGTGTCGCCGTCCAGCGCGAGCACCGAGTCGGAGTACAGGTTGTCGCCCAACCGCATCTCGCTGCCGTAGTCGGGGCCGGGGTTGCCGGTGCCCCAGTAGACGAGGTTGAGCTCGGGATCGTACGAGCCGGTGATCCAGGTCGGCGACCCGCCGGTGCGCCACGAGTCGCCCAGCCACGTCTCGTTGTCGGGATGATCGGGCCCCGGAATCGTGTACGTCCGCCACGCGCGTTCGCCGGTCTCCGCGTCGTACGAGTCGAGGAACCCGCGGATGCCGAACTCCCCGCCCGCGATGCCCGTCACCACCCGGTCCTTGACGACGAGCGGCGCCGCGGTCTTGCTGTAGCCGCCCCGGTAATCCGCCACCTCCGCGTCCCACACCAGGTTGCCCGTGCGCGCGTCGATGGCGACCAGGTGCGCGTCGAGCGTGCTCATGTAGAGCGTCTCGCCCAGGATGGCGACGCCGCGGTTGTTCCGCCCGCAGCAGATGCGCAGGTCGTCCGGCAGGGGATGCTCGTAGCGCCAGAAAGGCCGTCCGGTCGTGGCGTCGACCGCCGTCACGTTGCTCGGCGACTCGGTGATGAACATCACGCCGTCGACCACCAGCGGGGTCGTCTCGGTCCGGTCGAGCTGGCGGATGTTGTAGGCCCACTTCAATTCCAGGTCGGCCACGTTGGCACGGTCTATCTGGTCGAGACGCGAGAAGCGCTTGCTGTCGAGCGTGCCGTTGTACATCAGCCAGTTGTGCGGCTCGTCCGCCGCGTTGACCAGGCGCTCCCAGGTGACGGGCGCGAACTGCGGCACGTTCTCCCCGGCGGCCGGGGCCTGGGCGGCCGCAATGGAAGCGGCGACGAACAGGGCGACTACGACGAAGATGGCAGACCGCTGCATGGCTTCAGGCTCCTCTGGGTTCCGACCGAGCGCAACGTCCCTTCGCTTGTCGAGGGCACGTCAGTTGCGACCGGGCCGACTTCCTGTCCTCCGGCATCGTCCGCTCCTCCGGCATCGTCCACGCCGGCATGTCGCTCCGCTACTCGGGCGCGGGGAAGTACGCCACCATCCCGCCGCGGTTCGTCCCGAGCCAGATCTCGCCGCCGATGCGGATTGCCGCGGTCGACGACGCGAACCCCTCCATGCGCGGGTGCGTGAAGATGTGCCTGACCTCCAGCGTCTCGGGATCGATGACGGCGACGTTCGATGTCTCCTCCGGCGTCCCGAAGTTGCCGTGCCCGGCGGCCAGGATCAACGCGCCGTCGTCGACGTACCGCAGGTTGTCCGGCCGGAAGGGGATGGGCACCACGTCCTTCTGCCGCGGCGGTCCCCCGCGCGAGAGCCGTGTGAGCTTCTCGCCGCGCCACCCGGCCACGAACAGCCAGCGCCCATCGGGCGAAATCTCCAGGCCGTTGGGCGTCGTGTCGTCGGTGCCCGGGATCACTGCCCAACCGTCCGCAGTGCTCCACTCCCAGACGTCGCCCGTGGACGTGCTCGTTGCGGAGAAGCCGCCCTCGGGCAGCGCGACCACCGAGTTGAGCCGCAGCCCCTCGGGCACGACGGCGCAACCGACCCAGGCCAGGGTCATCGGCATCGCGCCGGCGTCGAGCTCGAACACCTCGATCGACTCCCGCCGGCCGTGGTGCACCACGTACAGCGTGTGCACGTCGCCCTCCCCCGGTTTCAGGTAGAGGCCGTGCGCCCGGAACTCGTCCTGGTCCAACTCGGCCGCCTCGAGGGGGCCCGGACACGACGGATAGGTCGCCGCGTCGAGCCGCTCGACCCGGTCCGCGGTCGGAAAGAGCACCGAGGTGGTCTTGTCCGCCACGTTGATGAGGTGGATGCGGCCGCCTTCCTGGTTTCCCGACACGACGACCCATTCGTCGCCGGGCACGATGGCCAGATCCTCCGGGCCGATCAGATCGCAGATGAACTGGATCTCCCCGACCGGCTCGCATCCGCCTGCGTCCTGCCCGGCAAGAACCCCCGCCCCGGACACCACCAACGCAACCCCCAGGGCCACGAGCTTCCTTGTCTCCACGATGTTTCCTCCTGGCCGTTCGTCGCCGGCTCTCAACCGCGCGCCACGCGGCCGTGGCACGGTTACGGCCTCACGTGTGACCCGGACAACTGCGTAATCAGCGCGATGATACTTCAGCGCCAGATTGCAGTCCCGCCAGGACCGACGCGTCGGCGGCCAGACGGCACGCTGGTGCGATGGTACGGATCTCGCACTCGTTTCCGGTGCTACCATGGCGTCCATGCAG
>JAPOWL010000364.1:2818-4079 GCA_026707615.1 Acidobacteriota bacterium
AGGCCGTGCAGCCGCGTGTCGGCTACGCCGACCTGGAGCGCATGCCGGACGACGGGCGCCGCTACGAGATCCACGGAGGAGAGCTCGTCGTGGTCCCGTCGCCGCGGGTGCGTCACCAGGTCGTTGTCGGAGCGATATTCCGGATTCTGGACACGTACGCCCGAGGAAACGGCGGCACGGCCCTTGTCGCACCGCTGGACATCGTGTTCGACGAGTTCGACGTCGTCCAGCCGGACGTCCTGTTCTTCCGGGCCGAGCGCGTCCACTTGTTGCAGCCCGATGCCGTGACGCGGTATGCGCCGGACATCGTCGTCGAGGTGCTCTCGCCTTCTACGGCCGCGGTCGATCGAGGTCGGAAGCGGCGGACGTTCGCTCGCTACGGTGTGCCCGAGTACTGGATTGTCGATCCGCTCGCGCGGCAGATCGAGGTCCACGTCCTCGACGGCGGCGACTACCGGGCAACGCAGGTTGCGTCGGGTGCAGCGACCGTGCGATCGGCCCTGCTCCCGGATCTGACGTTCGAGGCTGCGAGCATCTTCGAACGTCCCTAGCCTCCCCCGGGCGCGTTGCGCTCGATACCTTGCGCGAGCCACGCGCGTCATTCCGTTGCTCAGGCCTTGTTGTCCCCCGGGCGGTTTCGGACGCAAATCGGAGCGTCCCGCGGGCACTCCGGGTGCTACCATGGCGCCCATGGGGGATGTACTCGCCTCACGTCCTCGAAACGCCGGGGCTGAGCGACTCCGACCGCATCGCCATTCTGGGGGGCAACGCCGCCGCCCTGTTCGACATACCGGTGTAGTGTTTTCTTCGGCAGGCAATGCGCGAAGGCAACGTGAGGGAGGCTGGAGATGACGAAGAAACGCGTTAGCGACCGCGACGATCCACGGATCGAGAACGAGCAGGGCGTCAGCCGGCGGGACTTCGTCAGGACGGGAGCCGCGGCCGGGCTGGGCGCCGGCGCGCTGCTGACGCCGGACCCGACGTCCGCGCAAGCTCCGGCATCCGGTGCCGCCGCCGAAGATGTCACCTGGGACTACGAGGTGGACGTCATCGTCGCGGGGGGCGGCTGCGCCGGCCTGACCGCGGCCATTCGCGCCCGGGATCTCGGGGCCAGCGTGCTGGTGGTCGATCAGAACTTCGACGTTGGCGGCCGGATGCTGCACAGCGGAGCCTTCGTGTCCCTCGGCGGCGGCGATCCGGTCCAGCAACGGGACATGAAGGGCGAGAAGGACAAGGAGGGATGGATCACGGTCGATCCCGC
>JAPOWL010000373.1 GCA_026707615.1 Acidobacteriota bacterium
CCCGACGGGGGCTACTGGAAGAGCTGCGATTCATGCAGAACGCGGCGTGCGGCGTCGTGCAAGCGTCGCAGGGCCGCGCTGGTGGACTACGTTTCATACTACACCTCTACTGTGCGGTTCGTTACAAGGTTCGATGTCGGCGGTCGCCGATTGGCATAGGGAACGCCCAGTTGTTTCGTCGGCGGAGGGTCGGGGATTTCGTACAGGTGGAAGCCGGCGTCGCAAAAGACATGTGCTCGCAGCAACCCGGCCTTGCGCCAACTCTGGATCGTGCTTCCCGTCACCCCGAGTCGCTCCGCGAGCTCGCCCGGGCCCACCAGTCCACGATCGCGCAGCCGCCGATAGCGCGACTTCACTTTGTGGCGCTGGCGCACCACCTCGACCCGCCTCGGGGTAAAAGCGAGTCCACGACCGGTTCGATACCCGCACTCGTTGAGGATTCTCGCGACCTCTCCCTCGGTGTGGTCGTCGAGCAGTCTGTCGATCTCGGCGAGGACCTCGCCGGGGGTCTTGTTTGCGGCTGGATCCCGCGTCCAGGTGAGCTGTCGGGTCGCACCGCCGCGCAGCCGCACCCCCAGGCTCCCCGTGGCCTTGGTCAGCGTCACGTCCTCGATCAGCAGCCGCGCCATCCGCTTGCGCTCGCGGTGCGGCGTCGCCGGATCGTTCCACAGCCGGGGGAAGTCGCTGGCCAGCGCGAGGATGCGCCTGCGCTGCTCGTCGTCCATCCCCTGTCCCGGCTCGGCGCGGCCTCGCTCCAGCTCGACCTGAGCCTCGTCCAGGGCCCGAAGCTTGGCGTTCCATTCCGACTCCAACACGTCGGCGACCATCCGGTTGTCGGGATGGGTCTGCATGAACCGCTGCCGCGCCAGGTTCGCTTCCTCGCGGGCTCGCTGCACCTGCTGGGTACGCCACCGATCAGCTTCCCCGGCACGCGCGGCGAGTTCGTCCTGCACCTTGAGCGCCACCTCCAGCGTGAGCGGTGTCATCAGCTTCACCAGCAGTTCACCGATCCGGCGGTCGATGGCGGCGCCGGGGATGCTGCTCTGGCACCAGGAACTCGCTGTGCGCTCACCTTCGCGGTGGCACACGTAGTAGGGTTGCAGGCCCCCCTTCCGCTGGTGGTAGCGCACCCCCATGGTCCGGCCGCACACTCCGCAGATCGCCAGTCCCTGCAGCAGCGCCGGTCCCTCGCGTGGGGCAGGGCGCCGCGCCTCGCCGTCCGCATGGGCGTTGTCGTTGTCGCGAAGCTGGCGCTCGTTCTGTTCGAACCGCTCCCAGGTGATGTAGCCCGGATGCGCATCGCGCAGCAGCACCGTCCACTCCGCGCGCGGAACCTTTCTGGTCACGACACCGCCGCCCGGACGCCGCCGGCTGCGGTGACGGCCGAACGCGTACGCACCGGCATAGCGCGGGTTGTGCAGCGCGCGCCGTGTCCGCGCCGTCGTCAGAGCCCTCCAATGGAGCTCGCCCTTGTGCGGCCCGCCGAACGGCCGGTACGGAAACAGCAGCTTCTGTTCGTTGAAGTGCCTCACCGTGGCGTTGGCCGAGCCGGTCCGGGTGAAGGTCTCGAACAGCAGCCGCACGCTGTGCTGCACCTGCGCGTCGGGGTCGAGCACCACCTGGCCGAGCGGGTCGTAGACCAGCCCCACCGGCAGAGGGATCCTCAACTCCCCGCGTCTTGCCGCGTTCAATATCCCCCCGCGCATCCGGACCCGCATCATGTGCAGCTCCGCCTCCGACATTTGGCCCTTGAGTCCGAGCAAGAGCCGGTCGTTGAAGTCGCCGGGATCGTAGACGCCGTCCTCGTCGAGGATCAGCGTCTCGCTCAGCGCGCAGATCTCGAGCAGCCGGTGCCAGTCGGTGGAGTTGCGCGCCAGCCGGCTGACCTCGAGCCCGAGCACGATCCCGGCCCGTCCCATGCCGACGTCGGCGACCAGGCGCTGGAATCCCTCCCGGTCGCTGTCGGCGCCGGACAGCCCCAGATCGCTGTCGATCACGACGATGCTCTCGGTGGGCCAGCCCAGCGCCACCGCCCGTTCGCGCAGCGCGTACTGGCGCCGCGTGCTCTCGACGTTCTCGAACACCTGGCGCAGGCTCGACTGACGCACGTACAGATAGGCGTCGCGGCTGAGGTGGCTCGTCGTAACCTTCCGATGGACGTCGCTCATGCCCACCCCCTCTCCATATGGCCGGTGAGCATCGCGAGCAGAATGTCGATGACCGGCTTCTCGACGCCGGCGGGCACCGGCTCCGTTGGGGCCTCTCCGCACAGGGCCGCCGGCGTGGCGGGCAGTTCGGTGACCGCTTCCAGCCAGGCCGCGACGCCGCGCACCGCCACCAGGGCGAGCCCGTGACGGTCGTGGACCACACCGGGCTCGACGGCATGGCGGCGCATCCGTTCGTAGCCCTGTCCGTAGGCGGAACGCTCCGCCGCCGGGAGCGCGGCACGCGGCGAACGGTGCGTCATCGTTTTTTTTCCTCCCGGCCGAGGGCGCGGCCGATGCTGCGGCGATGGACCGAGACGCCGAAGCGTTCCCGCACCAGCTCGACCAGATCGGCGTCGGTCAGTTCCGGCTGTTCGGCCTTCGCCGCGCGCAGCGCCTCGACCACCTCGCCGGTGAGCTTGTGCGGCCGCCGCGGTCCCGGCCGGTCCGGCAGCAGTCCCGGCAGTCCGCCCGCGTCGTAGGCGCGTTGCGCCTGGTACCAGGTGGGCCGGGAGACGCCGAAGCTGGCGGCGGCGTGGCTCACCGGCACGCCGTCCTCGCGCACGCGGCGCAGCATCTCGTACTTGACCTGCAGCAGGTCGCGCGGATCGAAGAACGCGTTCGACAGGAACAGCTCGTCGCGCACCGTCTCCGCGTGCGGGTTCAGGCAGCCGTGTTCCCGTAGGGCTCGGGTCTTTGCGTCGTCGGGGCGTTCGGCCATGGTGCGGGCTCCATCGGAAAAGTGATGTAAAGATATTAATGCACATTACCGACATCGCATCAAGCCCTCTCTCCTTACCTCGTGTCCAAAAATACTGAAATACCGCACAGTTAGGGCAAAATCTCTGCCAGCCGGTTGGTCATCGCAGTCCCTGATCCCGTCACTTATGCGCAAAAACGTTCTTACAAATGCGGCAAAATCTCCTTTACAGCCTCCGCCCCGCCGCCGTCCCCGTCCAGGCTCTCCAGCAACGCCGCCAGCGCCAGCAGGTCCGTGACACGGAACGCCGACCGGCTCGCCGCCACCCTCACAAAGGGATCCACCGCCGCGGCGCTGGTAAAGGCCTGACGAATCGTGCGTAGCGATCCATCGTCGGCGGTGTAATGAACCAGCCCCACACCGTTCATCATCGTGACCTCGATCAGTTCGAACTCACGTTCCCGAAGAGGATGAAACGGGTGCGTTACCCGAAACCGCTGCTTCTGAACGCGCTTAGATGGTGCAGTTGAGGACCTATTCCGTCGCCGAAGGCGGCTGCCGGCGCTGCGCGTACCGGAAGAGGGCGCCAGGCGACTTCCTCTGCGATCGCTGCCGGGAGGACCGCGACATCGAACGCGGCCAGAAGCGCCAGGACGCCCTCGACGCGGCGGTGATCGACGAGTTCGCGGCCAAGCCGGACAGGGCGCACGAGCCCTCCAACCTCGACTGCGGCGTCAGCCCCTGGAACGCCAGGCCCCGGAAGGAACCGAGCGCCGCGTACTGGTCGCCGCTGCCCGATCCCGAGCCGAAGTCCGAGCAACTCTGGAGGGAGTCCCTGTCGGATTTGGGCTGGCGCTACAGCCGCCACTGACCGTTCCTCCCCGCGGTAGACGCGCGTCGGCTCCGGTCGGCGCGCCTCGGCCTCCCAGACGCTCCCAGGAGCCGCTCCCGGCGCGTAGCGGGCCGTCAGGGGCGAGACGGGTACCGTAGGCGCAGCGCGCCCCTTTACGGGCCGCTACGACGCCGCCACGCTGCCGGGCGCGATGGTGTCCGGGCCGCTGTCGCGATCGCGCGGCACGTGCATCGCGATCCTCCGCAAGCATCGTCTCCCGGACGCCATCCCTGCCCGCGCCGCGAGCGCCACTTCC
>JAPOWL010000071.1 GCA_026707615.1 Acidobacteriota bacterium
CTCGAGGAGAGCGCCGGGCTCGTGGCGGCGGCGGTCGACGCCCCGGACTGGCAGCTCGTGTACCAGAGCCGGAGCGGGCGGCCGACGGACCCCTGGCTCGGGCCCGACGTCTGCGACTACCTGCGGGCGGCGCGGGAGGGGGGGCTGGAGGCGGCGGTGCTCGCGCCCCTGGGGTTCGTCGCCGACCACATCGAGGTGCTCTATGACCTCGACACGGAGGCTGCCGCGGCCTGCCGCGCCGTCGGCCTGCCGATGCGCAGGGCATCGGCGATCAACGACCACCCGGCCTTCCTCGACGCCCTGGCGGACGTGGTGCGGGCCGTCTGCGCGCGCGGGGGGCGACCGCTGCCGATCGTGCCGGGAGTGCCGCCGGAGCGCGTCGAGGGACCGCCTCCCGCGCGCTGATCGCCGGCCGCCGGTCGGCGCCCGCGGCTCCGCCCGGTGCCCAGTCGACCTGCGGGAAGGGGGATGCGGCGACTCGTGTGCGGCCGGCCATCCAGGTGAATCTGCGCCGTCCCGCGACGCAGGCTCTTCCGGGGCCCCGGAGTGGCGCAGCCGTCCCCATCCCGCGGACGCGCGGGTCGGGCGTGGCACAGGCTGCGGCCGGGCCGGTCAGGCTACCGGACTGGCCGCGCAGTGGCGGTCGAACGCGGTCGTCAGCTCGCGAGCGATCGAACCCGCCTCCTGGTTCTCGATCTGGTGGCGCTCCATCATGTAGATGAGCTTGCCGTCACGCATCAGGGCGATCGAGGGCGAGGAGGGCGGATAGCCGGTGAAGTAGCCGCGCGCGCGCTCCGTCGCCTCGATGTCGGCTCCCGCGAACACCGTGGCGACCACGTCGGGGCGGGCGTCGTGCTGGAGCGCCAGGGCGATTCCGGGCCGGGCCTTTCCGGCCGCACAACCGCAGACCGAGTTCACCACGACCATCAGCGTTCCCGGCGTCTTGGCCACGGCTTCGTCGACGTCGGCCGCCGTCCGCAACTCCCTGACGCCGAGCCGCGTCAACTCCTCCCGCATGGGGGCGATGAAGAACTCTGGATACACGCCTCCGCTCCTTTCCCGGCTCTCGAGGTCGGATCTCCGCACGCGGCCGCACGCCGCGCGCGTCGTCACCCAAGCGTAGCATGAGGCTGCAGGCTGCGGGCCGCCAGTCGGCGGTTGAAGGCGCCGAGCAACCCCAGGGCGATGACCCACTGCACCACGCAGGTGCCGACGCTGTACATCCGGATCGGGTTCCACCAGCCCTCGGGATCGATCACCGTCGCCGCCTGGAAGATCCACCAGCCGAACATGACCGCGAACTCGACCGGCACCAGGTACTTGAGCACCCAGGCCCACAGGGGACGGCCGCGGGTCCGGCCCGTCGGCGTGTCGACCATGTCGGCCCGGAAGCGATCGACGTCGTAGCGGATCGCGGCCACCGCGATGAAGAGGCCGCTGATCATCAGGGCCAGGCCCCAGACCCAGTCCTGGTTCTCGAAGACCTGCAGGCTGACGGCCGAGGGCAGCCCCATCACGACGCCCACCGAGATGACGAGCCGCACGGCGCGACCCCGCGTCACGCCGGCGTCCATCAGGGCCCGCGCGGCCAGCTCCACCATCGCGATCAGGGAGGACACGGCGGCGCAGGACAGGGCCAGGAAGAAGAGCGGGAGGAAGACGGTACCGGCCGGCATGCGTGCGAACACCTCGGGAATCCAGATGAAGGTCAGCCCGAGGTTGCCCGCCGCGAGCGCATCCCGGGCTTCGGCCACGGGGAGCAGGGCGAAGGCGGCCGGCAGGATCGCCATGCCGGCAAGCAGGGACGCGACGTTGTTGCCGATGCCGATCGACGCGGCGTTGGTGACCACGTCCTCGCCGTCGCGCACGTAGATCGCGTAGCAGAAGGCGAGGCCCCACCCCGCCCCGGTCGACCACGCGGACTGCGTCAGCGCCTCGAGCCAGGTCCGATAGTTGGCGAGCAGGGCGAGGTCGGGGACGAACAGGTAGGCCAGACCGCGCCCCGCGCCGGGCAGGGTGACGGAGCGCGCGACAGCCAGGAGGAGCAGGAAGAAGAGCGCCGGCATGATGATCCGGTTGGCGCGCTCGATGCCGCGCGTCACGCCCGCCGCAACGACGGCGCCGGTGATCGTGATGGCGACCGCGTGGAAGAACACCGGCTGCCAGACGGACGCGCTGTATTGCTGCCAGTACGCGGCGGTGTCGACCCCGGCGAGGTCGCCGGTGAGCGAGGCGAGCACGTACTTGAGCGCCCATCCCGTGACGACCGAGTAGTAGAACATGATCATCACGGTCGTCACGACGACGAAGCCCCCCATCCACGCCGTGCGGCGGCCGATCAAGGCACTGAACGCCCCGATCGGCCCGCGGCGCGCGCCCCGCCCGAAACCGAACTCGGCGATCAGCAGAGGGATGGACCAGAGGAACAGCGCGAGCAGCCAGGGGATGAGGAAGGAGCCTCCGCCGTTCTCCGCCGCGACGCGCGGGAAGCGCCAGAGATTGCCGGTCCCCACGGCCATGCCGATGCCGGCCAGGATGACGCCCCACCGGGAGGTGAACAGATCCGACGTCGTGGGCCTGACGCTCATGCCGGAGTATAGAACGCCCGCTGCGCCGGGATTTTCTCATGCATTGACAATTCTAAACGCATATATATAGACTGCCATTAGCTCAGGTTCTCCGGCACCCGGAGCGCGGCGCTCCGACCGAGGCCCTGGCGGCATCGTCCGAGGACGAGGGGGCGGCCGGCACGCTCCGCCTCCGCGGGGCCCTGGGCGACGTGAGGTTCCCATGAACATCGACCGACTGACCGAGAAGGCGCAGGCGGCCGTCGTCGGCGCGCAGCAGCTCGCCGACCGGGCCGGCCATCCGGAGATCGAGCCGGAGCACCTGCTGGCGGCACTCGTCGAGCAGCCCGACGGCGTCGTTCCGGCGCTCGTCCGCACCCTGGACATCGACCCCGCGGCGCTCGCCGCCGCGGTGCGCGCCGAGCTCGCCCGCCTCCCGTCCGCGGTCGGCGGCGCGCCGCCGGCTCCTTCCGCCAGGTTGCGCGGCGTTCTCGCGGCCGCCGGCGATGAGGCCGAGCGTTTGAAGGACGACTACATCAGCACGGAGCATCTCCTCTCCGCCGTGCTGATCGAAGGTGGATCGGCCCCTGCCGCACGCCTTCTCGCGGAGCACGGGATGACGCGCGAAGCGCTCTGTCGGGCGCTGACGGCCGTGCGCGGCTCGCAGCGGGTGACGGATCAGCATCCCGAGGGCAAGTACCAGGCGCTGGAGCGGTACGCCCGCGATCTGACGGAGCTCGCGCGCGGCGGAGGGCTCGATCCGGTGATCGGCCGCGACGAGGAGATTCGCCGCACGATCCAGGTGCTCTCGCGCCGCACCAAGAACAACCCCGTGCTCATCGGCGACCCGGGGGTCGGGAAGACCGCCATCGCCGAGGGGCTGGCCCAGCGCATCGAGCGGGGCGACGTCCCGGAGGGTCTGAAGGAAAAGCGGTTGATCGCCCTCGACATGGGGGCGCTGGTAGCCGGGGCGAAGTACCGGGGCGAGTTCGAGGAGCGGCTGAAGGCGGTCCTCGAGGAGGTGACCGGCGCGGAAGGCCGCATCCTCCTCTTCATCGACGAGCTGCACACCGTCGTCGGCGCCGGCGCGGCCGAGGGCTCCATCGATGCCTCGAACATGCTCAAGCCGCTGCTCGCGCGCGGCGCCCTGCACACGATCGGCGCGACGACCCTCGACGAGTACCGCAGGTACATCGAGAAGGACGCCGCGCTCGAGCGGCGCTTCCAGCCGGTGATGGTGGCGGAGCCCACGGTGGAGGACACCGTGAGCATCCTGCGCGGCCTGCGCGAGCGCTACGAGATCCACCACGGCGTCCAGTTCAAGGACGGCGCCCTGGTGGCGGCGGCGGTGCTCTCCGACCGCTACATCAGCGACCGGTTCCTGCCGGACAAGGCCATCGATCTCATCGACGAGGCGGCGGCCAGGCTGCGGACCGAGATCGACTCGCTGCCGGTCGAGCTCGA
>JAPOWL010000610.1 GCA_026707615.1 Acidobacteriota bacterium
GGTCCCGCGAGGAGGTCGACCGGCAACTTCGGACCATCATGCGGGACATCCACGAGAGGTGCCGCGCGGAGGGCGCCGAGGACGACGGCTTCATCCACTATGTCCGCGGCGCCAACGTCGCCGGCTTCCGCAAGGTCGCCGACGCGTTGCTCGCCTACGGCGTCGTGTAGCCGACCGTGCGACCTCGAGAATCTGCGAGGGTTTCCGTCTTTCAACTGACGGATTTCAGATAAAATCCGTCAGTTGCATGCCCGGACGGTACATCCCGCACGCTCTGCTCGAGCCCCTTCGCCACGCCGTCGCACCCAACCGCGTCGTCGTCGTGTACGGTCCCCGGCGGGTCGGCAAGACGACACTGCTCCGCGAGTACATGCGGCGGCACGACCCCGACGCCCTGCTCGTCTCCGGCGAGGACATCGACGTCCGAGCGTATCTGGAGAGCCAGTCGCTGGCCCGGCTGCGTGCCTTCGTGGGCCGGCGGCAAACGCTGATCGTCGACGAGGCCCAGCACGTACGGCACATCGGCCTGAACCTGAAGCTGCTCGCCGACCACGTCGACGGGCTTCGCATCATCGCCACCGGATCGTCCTCCTTCGACCTTGCACAACAGACCGGCGAGCCGCTCACGGGGCGGAAGCGTACGCTGTTGCTGCTACCCCTCGCACAGCTCGAGCTCCGGGCCATCGAAACGGCCCACGAGAGCCGCGCCAACCTGGAGCTGCGCCTCATCCACGGCTCGTACCCCGAGGTCGTGCTGTCCGAGTCGAACGAGGACCGCGAGGTCTACCTGAGGGAGCTGATCTCGTCCTACCTGTTCAAGGACATCCTGCAGCTCGAAGGCGTGCGGCACGCCGACAAGCTGCTGCGCCTGCTGCAGGCGCTCGCCTTCCAGATCGGGCGGGAAGTCTCGCTCGCGGAGCTCGGGACCCGGCTGGCCATGAGCCGGAACACGGTGGAGCGCTACCTCGATCTGCTGGAGAAGGCCTACGTCGTCTACGGCCGGCTCGGCTTCAGCCGCAATCTGCGCAAGGAGATTGCCAAGAGCCGCCGCTACTACTTCTACGACAACGGAATTCGCAACGGACTGATCAACAACTTCAACCCGCTGGCCCTGCGGGACGACACCGGCGCCCTGTGGGAGAACTACGTCATGGTGGAGCGCCTGAAGCGCAACCTGTACACGGGGCGGCGCGTCGAGAGCTACTTCTGGCGCACCTACGACCGGCAGGAGATCGACCTCGTGGAGGAGCGCGGCGGCCGGCTCGACGGCGCCGAGATGAAGTGGTCGCCGAAGCCCGGACTCCGCCCTCCCCGCGCCTGGCGCGAGGCGTACCCGGACAGCTCGTTCCGGGTCATCGACCGGGAGAGCTACCTCGACTTCATCACCGGCGCGTGAACGGCGGGTGCGGGCGCCCGCCCAGGCGTTCGCGCAACGCACCCGCAGCGTGTGTTCTGCGGCGCGGACAGACTCCCAGGTCCCGCGGGCCGGAGCGACAGAGGGACGGGTCGGGTTCTACTTCCCGCTCTCCCCCGCGGCTGCCGCCTCGGCCGCCTGCCGCTCGAGGTTGCGGTTGATCTCCAGGATGTGCCGGACGTCGTGGTTGCCCTCGTGGCAGCCGTACTCGAACATCGGCCCCTCGATGCGGACCATCGGCACCTCGCCTCCCCACGGACTCGTCCACGTGGTCGGATCGGTGACCATGAACTCGTAGCGGATCGTGTCCGCGTCGACCATCGTGAAGCGCTCCTCCACGTGCCGGTGCTGGTTCGATCCGCGGTAGTTCCGCCGCGCGATGAACTGATCGGTCTCCACGACCAGGGTGTCGCCCTCCCAGCGGGCCCGCGAGTCGCCGCCGAACGAGCGAATCGCGTCCGGGATGCCCGGCCCGTCGTCGAGCGCCAGGATCCGCGGCGGATTCGTCGCCAGCTCGGTGAACAGCACGAAGTGGTCCGGGGTCTGGAAGATCTGATGGATGTCGTTGTACGCCGGCGGCAGGAGGGGCGGGCCCTCGTGCGTCCAGACGACGCAGCGCTCCATCAGCGGGCGGGTCTCGTAGCCGTCGAACACCTGGGCCATCACGCGCTCGGCTTCCACGCGTGCCGCGCCCTCCGCCGTCATCGGCGGGATCCTGCCGTTCGGCGGATAGGTGATGAGCGAGGTCCGGCGGCTCGAGAGGCCCTTCGGCACCGGCGTCCGCAGCCAGATCTGGTTGTCGTAGTGGACGTAGCTGGCGTCGCGGTTCTCCTGGTACAGCGCCTCTTCCCGCTCGTCCGGATCCTCAATGGCGACGGCGTCCCGCCGCAGGGGGTCGACGCCCTCGGCCGTGAGCTGCTGCTGGAGCTCGGCGGCTTCCTCCTCGGAGAGAAACTCCCGGTCGGCCAGGCGCTCCGGGCGCTCGAGCGGCGTGAACGTCTGGGTCGTCCAGTAGCCCTGCAGGTCCGGCTGCCCGTCCGGCAGCCGCGGCATCGTCCACGCTGCCTCCTCGCCCGCGCCCTCCTGGGCCTCCGTCTGCCCGGCGACGGCAACGGACGCCATGGCGGCGAGCGCGACAACCGTTACGAACGCGGCGAGATGACGGTGGCCCATCTGGCACTCCCTTCCAGCACTCGGTCGATCGAGCAGATTCTATCGCCGTACGGGCTTCGCCGCGCATGCTGATGTCTTGACATCACGGTGAGCGGCATCGATGATGCGCTCGTGCGGACCACACTCACCCTCGACGACGATGTGGCGGCGTTGCTCCGGCAGCGAGCGGAGAAGTCAGGCGTGTCGTTCAAGGAGATGGTCAACCGCGCGCTGCGGGCGGGGCTGTCGCGGGAGATGGCGCCGCACGACGTTCCGGTACCGAAGACGATTTCCCACTCCTTCGGCTTTCGTCCGGGCGTCGACCTCGACAAGCTGAATCAGCTCGCGGACGAACTCGAGGCCGAGGCCGCCGCCGACTCCCTGGCGCGAACCCGATGATCCTGCCGACGTCAACCTGCTCGTGCACGCGCACAAAGTCACCGCGAGGTCGCCCGGCGCCATCCGCTGCGAAGAGAAGGAAGCTTGGTCCTACCATAGGGCGCGGCTTGCGTCCCGCGGGCGTATTCGGGGCGGACACTAGCCGTCGATCCCGCCCAGGCAGAGGTACTTGATCTCGACGAAGTCGTCCATGCCGTACTTGGACCCTTCGCGGCCGATGCCCGATTCCTTGACCCCGCCGAACGGGGCGACCTCGTTCGAGATGATCCCCTCGTTGATGCCCACGATGCCGTACTCCAGGCCTTCGGCGACGCGCCAGATGCGGCCGATGTCGCGGCTGTAGAAGTAGGCGGCGAGGCCGAACTCGGTGTCGTTGGCCAGGCGGATCGCCTCTTCCTCCGTCGCGAAGCGGAACAGCGGGGCCAAGGGTCCGAACGTTTCCTCGCGGGCCACCGCCATGGCCGGGGTGACCCCGGTCAGGAGCGTCGGCTGGAAGTAGCTGCCGCCGAGCGCGTGGCGCCCGCCTCCCACGGCGACCGCGGCGCCCTTGCCGACCGCATCCGCGATGTGCTCCTCGACCTTCTCGACCGCCCGCAGGTCGATGAGGGGCCCCTGCTGCGTTCCCGACTCGAGCCCGTTGCCGACCCTGAGCCCGGCCACGGCCTCGGCCATCTTCGCGGCGAACGCGTCGTAGACGCCGTCCTGCACCAGCAGCCGGTTGGCGCAGACGCAGGTCTGTCCCGCGTTGCGATACTTCGAGGCCATCGCCCCCGCCACGGCGGCATCGAGGTCCGCGTCGTCGAAGACGATGAACGGGGCGTTGCCGCCCAGCTCCAGGCTCACCTTCTTGACCGTGGACGCGCACTGCGACATCAGGAGCTTCCCGACTTCGGTGGACCCGGTGAACGACAGCTTGCGCACGGTCGGGTTCGAGGTCAGCTCGGCCCCCATCGGGCGGGACGGACCGGTGATGACGTTTACCACTCCCGGCGGGATGCCCGCCCGGTCGGCGAGAGCCGCGAGGGCGAGGGCCGAGAGCGGCGTCTGGGAGGCGGG
>JAPOWL010000660.1 GCA_026707615.1 Acidobacteriota bacterium
GGGAACAGCATCACGTCGGGCAGCGGGAAGACCGGAATGACCTCGGGCAGCGTGACGGCGCCCGGAACGGGGTCGAAGGGGGGCGGCTGGGCGCCTGCCGCCGCGGGCCCGGCCAGCAGGAAGGCCAGGAGCGAAGCGGCGGCGAGGGCCGGGGCGCTTGCCGTTCGACGCCCCGGGCCCGCGGTCGTTCGGCGGTCGTGCCGTCGCCGCCTGCGGTACGCGGTCTCCAACTCGCTCTCCTCGCGCCAGCCTCCCGGAGCGTATCACGCGCGTGGCGCGCTGCGCGGTGGCGCGCGGAAGTCCCCGGCCCAAGGCCGCAACCAATGCGGTAGGATGGCCCTGGAGTCCGCGCCGCAGGAAAGACGGGGCGCGCTACCGGCGGGCGCGAAGGGCGCTCGAAAACGAGGTGACGTCGATGGCACGGTTGACCAGACTTGCGCATCCGCCCGTGCGGGCGTCGGCCCGCGTGCCGCGTCGCGCACTCGGGCGCGGTCTGCGCCGCGCCGCGACGACGGCGGCCTTGTGGCTGGCCGCTGCGTCGTGCGCCTCCGCGCAGATGGAGTTCCACTATCAGTACGGCCGGCTGACGAATCCGTTCACGGGACGACAGAGCCCGACGTCGATTCTCACGATCCAGCAGGCCATGAGCTGGTCGTACGGCGACAGCTTCTTCTTCATCGATTTTCTGGACGACCAGTTGAGCGACGGCTTCAACGACCTGGACCTCTACGGGGAGTGGTATCCCACGCTGAGCTTCAGCAAGCTGACGGGCCGGACGGTCGGGGGCGGGCCGGTGCGCGACATCGCGCTGATCGGCGGCATCAATTTCGATGCCGACGCGAACTTCATGAAGTACCTGCCCGGGGTCCGCGTGGCCTGGGACGTCCCCGGCTTCCTGTTCCTCAACACCGACATCACCGCGTTCCTGAACGCCAGCGACGGCGTCGGCCCCGGGGCTGCCCCCCGGACCAGCGACAGCTTCATGTTCGACGTCAACTGGGGAGCCGTCTTCGACATCGGCAACCAGTCGTTCCTCTTCACCGGCCACGCGGAGTACATCGGCGCGACGACGATCAAGCCCGCCGGCGGGGAGGTGAAGAGCTGGGTGCTCGCCCAGCCGCAGCTCACGTGGGACCTGAGCAAGGCGTTGAACGGGACCGGCAACGAGCTCTTCGTCGGCGTGGAGTACCAGTACTGGGGCAACAAGCTCGGGGCGGACGGCAGCGACAACGTGGCGCAGTTCCTCGTGATCTGGCGCCTCTAGGAGCTTGCGCCGCAGAACGCAACGCAGTGGAGTTCCGCGGCGTGAGCTGCTAGGGCGGTGGGGGCTGGGGCCGACCCGGAGCTTGCGACGGGTTGGCGGCGCTAGGAGCCTGCGCCCGCAGAACGCGACGCCCTGCGCGCTCAGAAGGTCGAAGACATGGCGAAGTCCAACGGCGGGGTGCTATCCCGGTCCCTGGAGGCGTGGCGGACCCCGGCGCGCATGCGGCTGGCGGTCCGCGGCTTCCTGGCCCTGGCCGTCCTGCTCGCCGTGACGATCACCGCGACGTCGGCCACGCTGCTCTACAACGCGGCCACGGTGCTGCGTGACGAGGCGGAGGGAGCCGCCACGCACCTCGCGGAGCTGCTCTCGGCTAGCTTCGCGGAGATGGGCGAAATCTCGCTGGCCAACGTCGCCCGCACGCTCGATGCCACGCTCGACGGGCAGATGATCGCCCAGGCGCGCATCGCCGCTCACCTGGTCGACGCGGCGGAGCAGGCCGGCTTCGACCCCCCGCGCGTCATCCGCATCCTCGAGGACATCACCGCCAACACGGTGCTCGACGAGTTCTGGATCACCAACGAGGCCGGTTTCTCCTATCTCACCAACGTGCGCGACGACCGCGGCGAGCTGATCCCGTTCCAGTTCGATCCGGACCCGGCGGTTCAGCCGCAGGCGTCGAAGTTCTACGTGCTGCTCGCCGCGCCGCCGGGCGCGGACGACTTCATCACGCAGCCGGCGCAGGTGCGGGAGATCGATCAGGAGGTCTACAAGTACGTCGGCGTCGGCGGCGTCGACAGGCGGCGGATCGTGCAGATCGGCAACGCCCTGGTCTTCGGCGAGCAGGAGATCCTGACCAACGTCTACACGTCGCAGCGGGCGGACGTCTCGGCCGTCATCGAGGGCATTCTGGGCCAGCACATGGCGGTGCAGGCGACCATCGTCGACCGCTTCGTGTCCGCCGCCGAGGCGGCCGAGTGGTCCGCGGCGGAGATCGACGAGAGACTGGCCCGCATCGTCTCGACGACCGCGATAGGCGAGATCCGCGTCGTGGACGGCAACGGAGAGCCCGTCTATTCGAGCGTGGCGGCGACGGATCCGTCCGCGGGGGACGAGGTGCCGTACTTCGACGACTACGGGGCGCTGCTCGACGGGTCGGAACCGTTCCTCGAGCACGCCTCCGCTCCACGCGTCTCCGACGGCGCCGTCTACAAGTACGTGGCCGTTGCCGCTGCGGACGGGTCGCGCCTGTCGCAGGTCGGGATCCCCATCGAGAGCAGCGCCGGCAACCTGCTCTACTCCGTGTACCAGCGCGAGGCCGATGTCCTCGTGCGCTCACGGAACCTGGAGGCGCTCTGGGTCGTCAACCTGGAAGGGGACGTTACCGCCGCGGCGCCGCGAGCGGAGCTGGCCGCGCCGGGCGCCGCCGGCGCCGCGAGCGCGTTCGGGGGCCGGGTGGAGGCGGTCATGTCCCGGGCGCTGGAGCAGGGCCGCGTCGTGAGCGCCTCGGCCCTCAGCCTCCTGGCGCCCGAGGATCGCGGCATCTGGGTCGCGTCGCCTCTCATCAACACGGGGGGCATTCCGATCGGCGGCCTTGCCATCTCGGTGAGCCTGGACGACATCGCGCTCACCGTGCAGGGGGAGGCGCTGAACACGACGCTGATTGCGTTCGCGCTTCTCGGGCTCACCGCCTTCGCGGCGGCCTGGGCCACGCGGTGGCTGACGCACCCGATCGAGGTCATCGCCGACGCGGCGCGGCAGGTCGAGGCGGGCAACCAGCCCGAGGACGAGGAGATGGAGGAGGTGCTGCGCCGGCAGGACGAGATCGGCAGCCTGGCGCGCGTCTTCACGGCCATGACCGTGCAGGTGTTCAACCGCGAGGAGCAGCTCGAGATGCTCGTCTCGGAGCGGACCCGGGACCTGGAGGAGAGCAACCACAACCTGCGGGTCGCGAAGGAAGCGATGGAGCAGGACCTGGAGATGGCCAAGGTCGTGCAGGCCGCGCTCGTCCGCGAGGGGACGGTCGAGATGGGCGTCTTCTCCGCCTGCGCGCGGATGACTCCCGCGCAGAGGGTCGGCGGCGACTTCGTCGACGTCACGGAGCCGGCCCCCGGCCGCCGCTGCCTCGTCGTCGGGGACGTCTCGGGCAAGGGGGTCGCCGCCGCGCTGTTCATGGCCGCCTCGCAGGCCGCCATCAAGGCGGCGTTCGCCGAGTGCGACGGCATCGACGCGGTCACCAGCGCGGCGAACGACCGCGTCTGCCGCCAGAACCCCATGGGCCTGTTCGTGACCGCCATGCTGGCCGTCGTCGATCCCGAGGCGGGGGCCATCGAGTACGTCTGTGCGGGCCACGACCCGGCCTACCTGATAGGTGCCGACGACGTCTGCCGGACGCTGCCGGCAACGGGAGGCCTCGCCATGGGAGTGATGGAGGAGTTCCCGTACGCGAGCCGGCGGCAGGTGCTGCAGCCCGGGGAGACCCTGTTCCTGTACACGGACGGTTTGACCGACGCGGTGAACGGCAGCGGGGAGCTGTTCGGCAAGGACCGGCTGGAGGCCGCGCTGGTCGGCACGGCGGGCAGGACGCCCTCGGAGGTCGTGCACCACGCGTGGCGCGAGATCGGGACGTTCTCGGCCGGCATGCCGGCCGCGGACGACATGACCTGCCTCGTCCTGCGTCGGCGCCAGGAGTCCGCGCCGTAGAACGGCGCGGACTCCTGAAGGATTGGGTTGGGCGCCGAGCGGAGC
>JAPOWL010000679.1 GCA_026707615.1 Acidobacteriota bacterium
GGAGCTTGCGCCGCGGCACGCACTCCGTTGGCGTTCTGCGGCGCAAGCTCCCAGGCGGGGCGGTTGCCCGTGCTACACTCCGCCGGTTTGAACTCGCCGCGCAGGGGTTCGTCCGCCCGTGGCATCGTGCTCACCCTGGCGCTGGCCGGCTGGAGCGCGGCCGGCGGAGCGGCCGCGTACGCACAGACCTCCGGAGGGCCCCGCCCCGAAGGACTGGTGCCGCGCTCCGTCGGCTTCCTCTCCGCCTACCGCCTGCACCTGAACGCCATCCGCACGCTGGGCGACGGAGACCGCAGCTTCGCGTGGGATTCGGACATCGGGGCCGATCTCGACCTGTTCGACCTCGGTTTCGTGCGCGGGAACCTGTTCGTCAACATCGAGTCGATTCTCGGCGACGAGCGGCGGGCGATCGATCCGAACCAGAACAACTACACGATCGACACGACGATCTTCGTACGGCTGCCGCGAGGGACTCTCGGCGTGACGTTCCACCACATCTCGCGCCACCTCGCCGACCGGGAGAACAAGGGCGCGGTCGCCTGGAACATGGCGGGCCTGAACTACGCGGATCGCTTTCGCCTCGGTCCCGTGGACCTGTACTACAGCGGCGCGGCGTACGCGAGGGTGCTCCGGGCCGGCGTGGACTACGAGAGCGAGTTCAACGCCCGCGTGCGCCTGGCGTACCCCGCCGAGAGCCGCGTGGCGCTCATCCTCGACCTCGACGGGACCGCGGTCGGGGTGACGCAGAGGATCTACAACCGGCCGCTGCAGCACGGGCATCGCTTCGAGAGCGGCTTGCGCATCCGGGGGCGGGCAGGCACGGCCGAGCTGGTCTTCGGCCGCGAGCGCCGCATCGACGCGGATCCGTTCGAACGACGCCCGGTAGAGTGGAGCCGCTTCGGATTCCGCTTCGTCGTCGGGTAGGCTCGGGCGCGGGTGGGGGCGGCCCGTGTGAGATAATCGCCGTCATGCGGATCCTGCGACTCGCCCGCGTCCGGCGCAGCCTCGGGGTGGCGGCGGTCGTTGCCGCGATCGGCGTCGTCGGCGGTGCGGCCGCCGTCCACGCGACGGTCCGACCGGCCCCGCTCGACTACCGCATCGTCACCCTCGACAACGGCCTGACCGTGATCCTCTCCGAGGACCACTCGACGCCGATCATCCACCTGCAGCTCTGGTACCACGTCGGCTCGAAGAACGAGCCGCCGGGCCGCACGGGATTCGCGCACCTGTTCGAGCACCTCATGTTCAAGGGCTCGCACAACGTGCGCTCCGACGAGCACCTGACGCTGATCTCGCGGGTCGGCGGCGACGGCAACGCCTACACGACCGAGGACGTCACCGTCTACTTCGAGACGGTGCCGGCGCAGTACCTGCCGCTGGTGCTGTGGCTCGAGGCGGACCGGATGGCGACGCTCCGCATCAGCGAAGCCGCGCTCGCCTCCGAGCGCGAGGTGGTCAAGGAGGAGCGCCGCTGGCGCTACGAGAGCGAGCCGTTCGGCCTGATGTCCGAGATCATCTACGACCACGCGTTCACGACGCATCCCTACCGGCACACGACGATCGGGTCGATGGAGGACATCGAGGCCGCGTCGCTCGAGGACGTGCAGGACTTCTTCGACACCTACTACGTGCCGGAGAACGCGACGCTCACGCTCGTGGGCGACTTCGACTCCGACGAAGCGCTGCAGATGGTGGAGCACTACTTCGGCCGGGTCCCCAAGGCCTCCAAGCCGGTCCCGCGGGCGATTCCGCGCGAGCCGGCGCCGGCGGGGGAGCGCCGGGTGACCGTCCCGGCCGACAACTGGCCCCTGCCCGCGGTCGTGGTGGCCCACCCGATCACCTACGACGGCCATCCCGACGCCTACCCGCTGCACATCCTGAGCAAGATCCTGTCGGACGGCGCCAGTGCGCGGATTCCGCGGCGCGTCGTGTACGAGAAGCGGCTGGCCGTGCAGGCCTTCGGCGACCAGAACATCATCGAGGATCCCAACCTGTTCTACGCGGTCGGCCTGGTCCAGCCGGGCCGCTCGCCGGACGAGGTGGCCGACGCGCTCATCGCGGAGCTCGACCGGCTCAAGGCGGAGCCGCCGCACGACGACGAGCTGCAGCGCGCCAAGAACCAGTTCGCGCGGGACTACGTCATCGGCCGCATCACCAACGAGCAGAAGGCGGCGCACCTCGCCCACGCGGCCGTCATCCACGACGACATCACGACGGCCGACGCGGAGTTCGACATCTTCATGAGCATCACGAAGGCCGACGTGCAGCGCGTGGCGCGGACCTACTTCCGCGACGACAACCGGCTGGTCCTGACCATCGTGCCGCGCACGTCCCGCGGACCGCGCAGCTTCTTCGGCGGGGGAGGAGGGGTGCGATGAGCCGGCGGACCCCGGCGGCCCTCGTCGCCGCCGTGCTGGCGAGCGCGATCGCGGTCCCTGCCGTCGCGCAGCGCGGGCAGGCGTCGCGCACGCTCGACTGGCCGCGCGAGTCGCCGCCCCCGCCTCTCCTGGAGCGGCCGGTCACGTTCCCCGAATACGAGATCCGCACCCTCCCCAACGGCCTGCGGGTGGTCCATGTCGGTCACCACGAGCAGCCGGCGGTGACGGTGCGGCTGCTCGTGGCGGCGGGGGCGTCGAACGATCCGTCCGGCAAGCCCGGCGTGGCCGCGATGGCGGCCCGGCTGCTCGACCAGGGAACGACCACGCGTGGGGCCCAGGAGATCGCCGGCATCGTCGACTACGTCGGCGGGGCCCTCGACGTCGGTGCCGGGAGCGACCTCAGCTTCGTCAACGTGATCGTGCTGCGCGACGACTTCGATCTCGCCCTCGACATCCTGTCGGACGTGACGCGGCGGCCGGCCTTCGCGCCGGACGAGGTCGAGCGGCAGCGGCAGCAGGTGCTGTCGGCCATGCAGGTGAGCTACGACGATCCGGCCTACCTCGCCGACATCGTCTTCAACCGGCTGGTCTACGGATTCCACCCCTACGGGGTGCCGCCGAACGGGACGCCGGAGTCGGTTCGGGCGATGACGCGCGCCGATCTGGTGGCGTTCCACCGGATGCACTTCATGCCGAACAACGCCGTCCTCGCCGTCGTCGGCGACGTGACCGCGGAGGAGGCGTTCGCGGGCGTCGAGCGGGCGCTCGGAGACTGGCCGACGAGCGCGCTGCCGCGCCCGAGCACGGCCGACGCGCCGCCGCCGACGCGCCGCCTCGTCGTCATCGACAAGCCCGGCGCCGTGCAGACCGCCGTGCGGGCGGGTCACGTCGCGCTGCCGCGGGCGCATCCCGACTACCTGGCCCTGGACGTGGCGGTGAAGATCCTGGGCGGGGAGGGCGGCAACCGGTTGGGGTCCGTGCTGCGTACGGAGCGGTCGCTCACCTACGCCGCCTCGGCCGACGTAGCGGCCCGTCGGACGGCCGGCGACTTCATGGCCACGACCGACACGCGCTCGGCGGCGACGGCCGACGCGCTGCGGCTCACCGTCGACGAGATCGCGCGTCTCCGGCGCGAGCCGGTCCGGGAGCGGGAGCTCCGCGGTGCGCAGGCGTACCTCGCGGGGAACTTCCCGATCACGCTGGAGACCCCGAACGCCATCGCCGCCCAGGTGCTCGAGGCGATCGTGTACGGTCTCGACCTCGAGGCTCTCGAGCGCTACCCGGAGCGCGTGAACGACGTCAGCGTGCGCGACATCCAGCGCGTGGCTCGGGACTGGCTGAAGCCCGCCAGTCTTTCCATCGTCCTCGTCGGCGATGCCTCGACGTTCGTCGACGATCTGCCGCGGGTCGGTTTCGACCGCATCGAGGTCGTGCCGCAGGCCGAGCTCGATCTGCTCGCCCCCGACTTCCGCCGCCGCGCCGGAACGCGGCGCGGACGCCTGGAGGGTTGGTTGGGCACCAGGCGGAGCCGTCGGGCGACGCATGGCGGGCTAGGGTGCCGCGCCGGCGCGGCGGCGGAAGTCGGGGGCGAGCAGATAGAGCTCGGCCTGCGGCACGACCTCGATGCGG
>JAPOWL010000204.1 GCA_026707615.1 Acidobacteriota bacterium
GGGCGGCCACGGCGATGGAGCGCGAGACCGGACAAACGGATCCGCCGTCCGTGGTGATGGACGAGGTGGCGGGCGTGTGGGTCACCCTCCTGTGGCTTCCCGTGGGCTGGTTCGGCGTGCTTGCCGGCTTCCTCGTCTTCCGACTCTTCGACATCGTGAAGCCCTGGCCGGCACGGGCCGCCGAGCGGCTGCCGGGCGGCTGGGGGGTGATGGCAGACGACCTCGTGGCCGGCGCCTATGCCGCGCTGGTGGTCCGTGCCGCGGCGTGGATGGCCCCGGCGGCGATGCTCTCATGAGGCCGGACGGGGCCCCGGCGCCCGTGAGCGCGGTCATCATCGCCGTGGGGTCGGAGCTGCTCACGCCCCACAAGGTCGACACGAACTCCCTCTACCTGACGGAGCAACTGGAGCGGGTGGGCGTGGCGGTGCGCCGGAAGCTGGTCACCGGCGACGACGCCGGCGAGATCGGCGACGCGTTGCGGCGAGCGCTGCGGCCGGGGGAGCTCGTCATCCTGACCGGCGGCCTCGGTCCGACGGACGACGACAGGACGCGGGAGACGGTGGCCGAGGTGCTAGGCCTCCCGTTGGCGGAGGACCCGGGCATCGTCGCCGACATTCGGGCTCGCTTCGCGGCCCGCGGCCTCGAGATGCCCGATCTGAACCGGCGTCAGGCGCTGGTGCCGGCGGGGGCCGTCGTCCTCGCGAACCCCGGAGGCACCGCGCCCGGTCTGTGGATGGAGCACGGTCGGGCGATCGTGCTGTTGCTGCCGGGTCCGCCGCGCGAGCTGCGCCCCATGTTCGAGCGGCACGTCGTCGCGCGGCTTGCGGGGCGCACCAGCATCTCCGGCATCTACCGCCGGGTCCTGCGCATCGCGGGCCGGGCGGAGTCCGCGGTCGAATCCGTGGCCTACCCGGTCTACTCGGCGTGGCAGGGAGCGGATCCGCCGATCGAAACGACCGTCCTGTCCTCGCTCGGACAGATCGAGCTGCACCTGTCGACCCGCGCACCCCGGCCCGAAGACGCCGAACGACGCCTGGACGCGGCGACCTCCGAGCTGGCCGCGGTGCTGGGCCGTGACCTCTTCAGCAGCAACGGAAGCGCGCTGGAGGCAGTGGTCGGAGGTCTGCTGCGCCGGCACGGCCTGCAGGTCGCGATAGCCGAGTCGTGCACCGGCGGGCTCGTGACCTCGCGCCTGACCGACGTGCCCGGCAGCTCGGCCTATGTGCGCGCCGGGTGGGTTGCCTACAGCAACGAGGCGAAGATCGCCGCGCTGGCCGTCGACGGCGGGTTGCTGGAGGCGCATGGAGCGGTGAGCGAGGAGGTGGCCGCGGCGATGGCGCAGGGCGCGCGGACCCGGGCCGGCGCCGACGTGGGGCTCGGCGTGACCGGCATCGCGGGACCCGGCGGGGGGACGGCGGACAAGCCGGTGGGCACGGTGTGGGTCGCGCTGGCGGGACCGGGAAGCGCGCGGCGGGCCCGGCGGCTGCAGCTCCCGGGGGAGCGGGAGCGGGTGAAGTTCCAGGCCTCTCAGGCGGCCCTGGACATGTTGCGGAGATCGCTGCTTCGCCTCCAGGCGGATCCCGACTGAGAACCGTGCGACTGTTCCTGGCCCTGGACCTCGACGCCGCGGCGCGAGCCTGCGCGGTCGAGGTGCAGGGTCGCGCGCGCCGCGCGCCGGTGCTCCGCGACCTCGCCGTCCGATGGGTGCGCCCCGAGAACCTCCACCTGACGCTCGCGTTTCTCGGCGAGGTGGATGCCGACCGCGTGGCGCCGATGGCGCGGGCCGCAGCCGAGCCCTGGGTCCAGGCGCCGTTCCGCGTCGAGCTCGCGACCGCCGACGTAGCCCCGCGGAGCGGCGCGCCCCGCACGCTGTGGCTCTCCGTCTCGACCGGGCGCGCGCCGCTCGCGCGACTGCACGCCGAGGCCCGCGCCCGGATGGGGCCGCTCCTGTGCGCCCCGGTGGACCCTCGTCCGCCGGGTCACGTGACGCTCGGCCGGGTGCGGCGGGCGCCGCGTTCGAGCGGCGGGCGCGTTCGCGACGCGGTGGCCGGCGTGACCGTGCCGGCCCTCGGCTGGCGTGTCGACTCGGTCGTGCTCTACGAGAGTCGACTGGCGCCGGGGGGATCGTCGTACAGGCCGCTCGCGCGAGCTCCCCTGGGCTGCGTCATACTGGATGAGGTTCCATGATCTGGCTGGTCGTGGCCGCCTCGTACGTTGCCGGCGCGGTGCCGTTCGCGCACCTGGCGGCCCGTCGGCTCGCGGGCGTCGACGTGCGACGTGCCGGAAGCGGCAACGTCGGAGCGACCAACGTGCTGCGCCTGGCGGGCGCGCCGGTCGCCGGTCTCGTGCTGGTGCTCGATGTCGGGAAGGGAGCCGCCGCCGTGCTGGCGGCGCGTGCCCTCGGGGTGGACGAGGGAGGGCAGGCGGCGGCGGGTGCGGCGGCGGTCGCGGGCCATGTCTGGCCGCTCTGGCTGGGGTTCCGCGGGGGCAAGGGGGTGGCCGTCGCCGGCGGAGCGTTCGCCGTGCTGGCGCCCGCCGCCACGGCGATGGCCGGCGCTCTCTTCGTGGTGGTCGTCTCGATCAGCCGCTACGTCTCGCTCGGCTCGCTGGCGGCGGCCGCAGCGCAGCCGCTGCTGGTGCTCGCGGCCGGGGGATCGGCCCGCACGGCGGCGACGGCGGCCGCGGTCGCGATGCTGATCGCCGCCCGCCACCGGGCGAACCTGGGCCGGCTGCGGGCCGGCACGGAATGGCGCCTGGTCCGGCGCCGGCGGGGTGGAGGGTCCGGCGTCGGCGCCTTGTCGAATGAGTAGCGGAAACGGAGCGGCGGAGCGGGTGGCGGTGCTGGGCAGCGGCGGATGGGGGACTGCCCTGGCCGTCCACCTGGGGCGGCTGGGGAAGCCCGTGGGGCTGTGGGGGCGTGACGCGTCGCTGGTCGGCGAGATGTCGGAGCGCCGCGAGAACCGGCGCCATCTGGCCGGCGTGGCGCTCCCCCCGGGCGTCGAGCCCACCACGTCGCTGGAGCGCGCCCTGCGCGGCGCCCGCTACGTGGTCGCGGCGGTGCCGTCCCATGGCGTGCGCGAGGTGCTCCGCCGGGCGGCGCCCGTGGTGCCGCCGCGGGCGATCGTCGTCAGCGCCGCGAAGGGCATCGAGGAGGCCACGCTGTTGCGGATGTCGCAGGTGGTGGAGCAGGAGCTCGGAACGGCGCGTCCCGTGACCGTGCTGTCGGGTCCCAGCTTCGCGGCCGAGGTCGCCCGTGGAGCCCCGACGGCGGTGCTCGTGGCAGGCCGCTCGCCCGACGCGGTGGGCGCCGTGCAGCACGAGTTCCGCTCCGGCTACTTCCGTCTCTACGCCAGCGACGACGTCATCGGCGTCGAGGTGGGCGCGGCCCTGAAGAACGTGATCGCCATCGCCGCCGGAGTGGTCGACGGCCTGGGCCTCGGGCACAACGCCACGGCCGCCCTGATCACGCGCGGGCTGGCCGAGATATCGAGGTTGGCGTGCGCCCTCGGCGGCCGCCGCGACACCCTGGCCGGGCTCAGCGGGCTCGGGGACCTCGTCCTGACCTGCACGGGCGGCCTGAGCCGCAATCGGCAGGTCGGACTGGGGCTGGGGTCCGGCCGCCCGCTCGACGACGTGCTGGCGGGAATGAGCGCCGTCGCGGAGGGGGTCCGAACGACCGGGGCCGCGTTGGCGCTCGGCGCCCGCCACGAGGTGGAGCTCCCGATCGCCGCCCAGATGGCGGAGGTGCTCACGGGTCGGCGGACGCCGCGGGCGGCGCTCGACGAGCTCATGCTGCGCCGGCAGCGATCCGAGGCGGAGCCGTGAGCCTCGCCGGCCGGCTGCGGGCCGGATTGCGGAAGACCGCCGAGCGGCTCGCGGCGCGGCTGGCGGCCGTCACGGGGGGCGGAGGCGAGGGGGGCGGGGCCGGCGGAGACGCTCGCGCGACCCTCGCGGGGCTCGAGGAAGTCCTGATCGAGGCGGACGTCGGCGTCACGGAGGTGGAG
>JAPOWL010000392.1 GCA_026707615.1 Acidobacteriota bacterium
AGCCGATCCGGGTGACGCTGCCGCGGATGGCGTCGATGCCCTCGTGCTGCACGATCTGGTCGAAGTTGTCGATGGCGCTGACCCGGCCGACCGACGTCCACGGCTCGATGACGTGCTTCATCCGCTCCGAGTAGCCGCTGTTCGGCGTGTCCCAGATCTTCACGAACGACGGTCCGGTGACCCGCGACTGGATCTCCACGAATGATCGGCCGATGCCCTCCTCGATCTGTCTGAGGGCCCGGTCCATGTCCGGCTTCCACTGCGGGTCGACGCTCTCGGTCCAGTAGGTGCCGCGCCACTGGGCGGTCGAGTCGATCGTCAGGAAGGGCCAGCGCGTGAACGGGATCTGCAGCGTCGGGTTGAGGTCGAACCGACGCAGCCCCGAGTCGAGGCTGACCCGCTGCGTGGCATCCCCCCGCCCCTCGGTGGTCCGGTCGATGCGCATCAGCTCCGCGAACTCCCCGGTGAACGAGTAGTACATCGGCAGCCCGGGCACCTCCGCCTTGCCCTGCGTGAGCGAGATGCGCGGGCCGGCTCCATGGAGGTGCGAGTCTGTCTCGCCGAAGAACGTCTCGTTCAGATCGAAGGTCCCGCTGAGCTGATATGCGGCGAGCTGGCCGGAGACGTTGCCCGACATGGCGCGCTGCGTATTGGACGCCTGGTAGATGTTGGCGTGATGGATCTGCTGGACGGTGACGTCGGAGAAGTAGTCGACCTGGCCGCGCGCGCTCCAGCCTTCCGCAACCTCCTGCGTCACCTGGCCCCGAAGCTGGTAGCTCCGGCGCTCGGGCAGCTTCCGCGCCACCCCGCGGTATGTCGTCTCGCCGCCGGGCTCGTTGAGGAAGTAGTAGCGGCCGAACCCACTCGAGGGACCGCCGCGCGTGTAGCGGTACTCGCCGCCGAGCCCGTGGCCCCCGGACGACATGAAGTAGTCGTGGAACGCCGTCGCGTCCTGGCTGCGGCTGATGGCCCAGAAGAAGGCGTTGGCCAGGCTCGACCCGTGATAGGTCGACGTCCCGTACGTCGGCATAATGTTCGGCGTCAACTATTTCTGCCGCTTGGCGTCAACCATTTCTGCCGGTTCCGGCGTGGATCGAGATCAACAACAACAACGTTGATCCTGTGGGTGGTGTGGGCGGCGCGGAGCGCCGTCCAAAGCGGGGTGGGAAACGCGCCGGCTCGACCGAGCATGCTGGCACGGCTTCCGGGCGCGTTTTCCATGCCGCTGGCACCATCCACAGGTTGCCCGGATCGCGGACGGACCCCGCGCTCACGACGTCGACCGTCGGCGGGCTCGGGGCAACAACGGTCCGGGAGTCCGGCCACGGGGTGCGGGTGCCGGCGGCGATTTCCGACGCGACCGGTCCGTGCGGTAGCTGGTCACGTCGAACTCGAGCACGACCGCGTGGTGCACCAGGCGGTCGATCGCCGCGGCCGTGGCCATCTGGTCGCGGAAGATCCGGTCCCACTGGCTGAAGACGAGGTTGCTGGTCACCATCACCGAGCGGCGCTCGTAGCGCTCGGCGAGCAGCGTGAACAGCACCTCGGCCTCGTCCGGGCTCTGCTGCACATACCCGAGGTCGTCGAGCAGGATCACCTCGAACAGGTCGAGCTTGCGCAGCGCGCGGGGCAGGTCGAGGTCGCGTTTCGCGCCGAGCAGCTCCTGCACCAGGGCGTAGGCCGGGGCGCAGAGCACGCTGTGGCCGGCCTCGACCAGCGCGTGCCCGACGGCGCAGAGCGCGTGGCTCTTGCCCACGCCCGGCAGGCCAAATGCGAGGACGTTGGTCGCCGTCTCGAGGAACGCCCCGGTGGCCAGCGTCTCGAGCTGCTGCACGACCGGCGCCGGCAACCGTCCGGTGTCGAGGGTCGCGAACGTCTTGCCGGGAGGCAGGCGGGCGCCGCGCCGCAAGCGGGCGATCCGGCGCTGACGGCGTGCTTCGGCTTCCGCCTCGAAGACCTCGAGCAGCACCGGCATCGCCTCGGGGTGCCCGGCCTGCGTCAGGCGCGGCACGAGCTCCTCGGCCGCCGTCGTCAACCCGAACTGCGTCAGCAGCGTCGTCACCTGCGTGCTCGGCGCCGTCATCCGTGCAGACCTCCCGACAGCAGCGCGTCGTACTGCGACAGGTCCGGGCGCGGCACGCGGACCACGGGGACCGTCGGGACCGGAGGCCGGACCTGGGCCTGCACGCTGGCGTAGTCGCAGGGATCGCCGGCGTCGAGGCGGGCGCGAAGCGTCGCCTCGACCCGCCGCTCGCCGTTCGTCGCCGCCAGGTGCAACAGGCGCACGTACTCGACGTCGGCCCGCTCGCCGTGCGTCCGACCGAGCGCGTCATACGCCGCCCGGAACACGAGCGACGGGAACAGCTCCTCCCGGAAGCGGTACCGCGCGAAGGCGCCCGGCTTCCGGACCAGGCTCCCGATGATGTGGCGGTAGTCGATCCGGTGCTCCGCAGAGCCCCGCAACCGCGGCATGCTGCACAGCACCCGGCCGCCGTAGAGGACCTCGACCGTCGACGGATGCTGACGGGCCTCGACCGTGTGACCGATCAACCGCGACGGCACCGAGTAGACCCGCCCGCCGACCCGGATCGTGCTCCACTTCCGCACCACGCACCGGAAGGTCGTGTACTCCGGGATCCGCGCCGGCGGCAGCGGCCGCAGATACGGACGCTCCTCGGCCAGCCGCGGCGCCGCCCGCGCATTCCGCGTCTCGTCGACGACCGCCCGCGCGAACCGCAGGTACGCCGCCTCGTCGGCGAAGTCCCGATCGCCCCGCAACAGCAACGCCTGCTCGATGGCTGTCTTCGTCCGGAAATGCGACTGCTCCGCGACGCCGTTCTCGTGCGGCTTCCCCGGCTGGATCCGCGACGAGCGCAGCCCGTAGTGGTCCAGCACCTCCCGGAACCGCACCGTCAGCTGACGACCGCCGCTGCGCCGCAGCTCGTGCGTTGCCGCCGACAGGTTGTCGTGACGAAGCACCGCCGGAACCGCACCCAGCGTCCACACCGCGCCCTGCAGGCCCGCCACCAGCGCCTCGAACGTCTCGCTCAGCGCCAGCGACACATACGTCCACCGGCTGTAGCTCAGCACCCACTCGAACAGCAGGTGCGGGAACGCGACGTTCCCCAGCGTCACCCCCAGGTCGCTCGCGTCGCTGAAGTCGAACGCTGCTTCCCGACCCGGAACCGCCACCTGCTCGAAGTACACCTCGCGATCGGGACCGTACTGAACCCGCCACTCTCGGACCCGCCGCTGCAGCGTCCGCAGCTGTCCTGGCTGGAACCGACCCGGATGCCGCCCGCACAGTGCCCGGAACAGCGTCAGCACCTGCAGCCGGCCGTCGGTGTCGGCCACCAGCTGCGGCACAACCTCGGACTGCCACACGTCGGCGAACGGGTCCTCCCGCGTCCGCCACGTCCGCGGCGGCTTCACCGTCGACGGCAACGCCCCGCTCTGCCACTTCCGGGCCGCACGCTCGCTCATCCCGGCCGCCGCCGCGGCCGCCGCCAGCGTCTTCCCTGCCATCCGCTTCTCTCGCAACCGCCGAACCTGCGCGTCCGTGACCAACCCGTCCTCCACCAGGAAAACGGGCAGTGTCACACGTCTCGCGGGCGCCTCCGCGGAGGGCCGATCACCTCGTCGACGACCGGCAAAAGTAATTGTCGTTGAACAGCATAAGCATCCCCGTCGCGCGGCCCTCTTCCTGAATGGGGTAGTACATCCACGGCAGGTAGAGGACCGGAACTCCCTTGACCTCGATGACGGCGTTGCGCAGCAGCAGGTGCTCGTCGAGGTTGATGTCGATGGTCGACGAGACGACCTCCCAGCGCGGCGTCGGCTGCACGCAACTCGTGAACGCGCCGCGCGTGAGGCGGTAGCTGCGCGGGCCGGTCCGCTCCATCTGCTCGCCGAAGAAGAACATCTCGGGCTCCTGCGCGCCGAACATGCTCTGCTCGACCTCGCCGCGCATGTTCACCGAGCCGTAGGCGTCGTGGAAGACGGC
>JAPOWL010000668.1 GCA_026707615.1 Acidobacteriota bacterium
GGCGGGCAGGGCCAGGCGCACGCCGCGCGCGGCCGCGCTCTGCTCGCCGCGCCGGGGCGCGTCGAGCAGGTCCGGCTCGACCAGCGAGCCCCCGACCGGCAGCCCGCGCGCCTTGAAGAAGGTGTAGGCCATGGCGCCGCCGACGAGCAGGGCGTCGACCCGTCCGAGGAGATTCTCGATCACCTCCAGCTTGCCGGACACCTTGGCGCCGCCGAGCACCGCGGTGAACGGCCGCGCCGGCGAGGCCAGGAGCGCGCCGAGGTGCTCGAGCTCGCTGGCCAGCAGCAGGCCGGCGCCCGCGTCGGCGACGAGCGGCACGATGCCCGCCGTGGAGGCGTGCGCCCGGTGGGCCGCGCCGAACGCGTCGTTCACGTAGGCGTCGACCGGCGCCGCGAGCTCGCGGGCGAAGTCCGGGTCGTTCCGTTCCTCTCCCGCGTGGAAGCGGAGGTTCTCGAGGAGGATCAGGGTCCCCGCCCCGGCGCCCGCGATCGCCTGCCGGGCCGCGGGACCGACGGCGTCCGGCGCCAGCGTCACCCGACGGTCCAGCAGTTCTGCCAGTCGGGCCGCGACCGGCGCGAGACTGAGGGCGGGCTTCACGGCGCCCTTCGGCCGGCCGAGATGGGAGGCCAGGACCAGTGTGGCGCCCCGCTCGAGGGCCAGCCGCAGCGTCGGGAGCGCGGCGCGGATGCGCGTGTCGTCCGCCACCGTGCCGTCGGCGAGGGGCACGTTGAAGTCGACGCGCACGAACACGCGCCGGCCGGCCAGGTCGAGGTCGCGAATGGAGCGCTTGCGCACGGCCCGTTTCGTCAGCGCGTCCCTAGAGCCCCTTGGCCGCCATGGCGCGGATGAGGTCGATGCAGCGCGACGAGTAGCCCCACTCGTTGTCGTACCACGCCAGCACCTTGATGAAGTCGTCCTCCAGCACCTTGGTGTACGACGCGTCGACGATCGACGAGTGCGGGTTCCCCTTGAAGTCGATGGACACCAGGGGCTCGGTCGAGAGCTGCAGGATGCCGGCCAGCGGGCCGTCGGCGGCGGACCGGAAGGCGCCGTTGACCGCTTCCGCCGTGGCGGCGCGCTCGACCTGCGCGACGAGGTCGACCACCGACACGTTCGGCGTCGGCACCCGCATCGCGATGCCGTCGAGCTTGCCCTTGAGCTCCGGCAGCACCTCGCCCACCGCCACCGCGGCGCCGGTCGTCGTCGGGATCATCGACACCCCCGCGGCGCGCGCCCGGCGGAGGTCCTTGTGGGGGAGGTCGAGCAGCTTCTGGTCGTTGGTGTAGGAGTGGACGGTGGTCATCCAGCCGCGGCGCAGGCCGAACTGCTCGTGGAGCACCTTGGCGACCGGCGCGAGGCAGTTGGTCGTGCACGAGGCGTTCGAGACGATGTGATGCCGGCTCGGGTCGTAGCGGTCGTCGTTGACGCCGAGCACGACGGTCAGGTCCGGTCCCTTGGCGGGGGCCGAGATGATGACCTTCTTCGCCCCCCCGGCCAGGTGGCGCGCCGCATCGTCGCGCTTCGTGAAGAAGCCGGTCGACTCGACCACGATGTCGACGCCGAGGTCGCCCCACGGCAGGTTGGCCGGGTCGCGCTCCGACAGCACGCGGAAGCGGCGGTCGCCCACCCGCAGGCCGTCCCCGTCGACGGCGACGTCCTCTTCGAGGTTGCCCAGCACGGAGTCGTACTTGAGAAGGTGTGCGAGCGTCCCGGCGCTCGTGATGTCGTTGACCGCGACGAACGAGACCTCGTCGCCCGCCGCCGTGTCCCGCAGCGCGGCGCGCAGCACGTTGCGTCCGATGCGCCCGAATCCGTTGATGCCGACCCTGATTCCCATGTCCGTCCTCTCGAAGCGGGATGCCTGAAGCCCGCGCGTTCCCCGGGGTGGGACCCGCCGCCACCGCCCAAACAGGCTATTCTAACGCCAACGGAGTGCGAGCCGCGGCGCAAGGAGTCTGCCCCGCAGGATGCCCGCTAGGAGCACCTCGCGCGAGCGCAGACTCCAACGCGCCCGCAAGGGCGCGCAAGCTCCCGGGTCGGCAGCCTTCCGCGCGCCGGTCGCCGATGTACCTGCTGTACGACGCGTTGCTGCTCCTCTACGTCCTGTTCCGGCTGCCGTCCGTCGCCTGGGGAGTCTGGCGCCGCGGCAAGGCGCTCGGAGACCTGGGCCAGCGCTGCGGCCGGCTGCCGCGCGCGGTCAATCCGGAACGACGCCCCTCCATCTGGGTGCATGCGGTCTCGGTCGGCGAGACCCTCGCCGCACGGCCGCTCCTCGCCGCGTTGCGGGATGCCTATCCCGGACACCGCCGGCTGCTCTCGACGACGACCGCGACCGGGCAGCAGGTCGCGCGCGGGCTGGGCGATCTGGTCGATGCGACGTTCTACGCCCCGTTCGACCTGCCCCGCTTCGTGACGCGCACCCTGGACCGCGCGGCACCCGACCTGCTGATCGTGGTCGACACCGAGATCTGGCCGAACCTGCTGCGGGCGTGCCGCCGCCGCGGCATCCGCACCGCCCTCGCCAACGGCCGGTTGACCGCCCGGTCGTTCCGCGGCTACCGCCGGGCCGGCGGGTTCATGCGCCGCGTGGTGGGCGACCTCGACCGCATCTGCGTGCAGACGGAGCAATGGGGGCGCTGGTTCGAGGCGCTCGGCGCGGACGCCGGGCGGATCTCGGTCACGGGGAGCCTCAAGTTCGATGCGCCCGTCGCCGCGGCGGCCCGCGGGGGACGCCATCCCGTGCTGGCCAGCCTTCCGGTGCCCGCGGGGCGGCCGGTCGTCGTGGCGGCCAGCACCCTGCGCGGGGAGGAGGAGCCCGTCCTCCGGGCCTTCGCCCGGGCGCGCGAGGCCCACCGCGGCGCGCTACTCATCCTGGCCCCGCGGCACCCCGAGCGCTTCGCGGAGGCGACGCGGGTTGCGGTCGCCGCCGGCCACCGGGTGGTGCGCCGGACGTCACTGGCCGACGGCGGAGGCGGCGAAGCGGACGTCGTCGTCCTCGACACGATCGGGGAGTTGCCCTACGTGTACGAGGCGGCGTCGTGCGTCTTCGTGGGGGGCAGCCTGGTGCCCGCCGGCGGGCACAACATCCTGGAGCCGGCCGCCGTCGGGAAGGCAATCCTGTTCGGACCGCACATGGAGAGCTTCGCGGAGATCGCCCGCCTCTTCGTGGCCGGGGACGCCGCCGTGCAGGTGCGGAGCGCGGTCGAGCTCGAGACCGAGGTGGCCGCCCTGCTCGACGATCCCGCGCGTTGCCGGGGCCTGGGGGCCGCGGCGCGGGCGGTGGTCGAGGCGCACCGCGGCGCCACCTCGCGTACGCTGGCCGCCGTCGCGGAGCTCCTGCCGCCGGGTGCTCCGGCGGACTCCGCGGCCGGATCATGAGGCTTCTCAGCACCCTCTACGGCGCGGCCGCCCGGCGGCGCCGGCGCTGGTACGCCAGCCGCCCCGCCGCCCGGCGGCGCCTCGGGCGGCCCGTGATCAGCGTGGGCGCCCTCACCGTCGGCGGCAGCGGCAAGACGCCGGTCGCCGCGCACGTCGCCGCGCTCCTGGCGCGGCTGGGCGAGCGTCCCGCCGTCCTGAGCCGCGGTTACCGCCGCGCCGCCCGTCCGGCCGGCGTGGTCGTGGTGCGCGATACGGACGGGATCCGCGCCGGCGTCGACGAGGCCGGCGACGAGCCGCTGATGCTGGCCGAGCGGCTTCCGGGGGCGTGCGTGCTGGTCTGCGCGGATCGCTACCGCGCGGGCCGGCTGGCCGAGGAGCGCTTCGACGTCACCGTGCACGTGCTCGACGACGGCTTCCAGCACCTGTCGCTCGACCGCGACGTGGATCTCGTCGTGATCGGGGCCGCCGACGCGGGCGAGCGCCGGACGCTCCCGGGGGGGAGGCTGAGGGAGCAGCCGGACACCGCGAACCTGGCCGACGCCCTGCTCGTCGAGGCGCCGTCGCTGGCGCGGGCCGCGTCGCTGGCCGGTCCGTTCGGCGCCGGCCCCGTCTTCCG
>JAPOWL010000388.1 GCA_026707615.1 Acidobacteriota bacterium
CGTGCTTGGGGGCGGAGGCCATGCAGAGGGCGCCGAGGGTCGAGAGCGCGGAGACGTCGACGAGGTGGGCGCCGACGTTCATCGACGAGGCGATGGCGAGCGGCTCGACGCCGCCGACCTGCGCGGCGAGGCCGGGGACGGTCGGCAGGAACGCCGGGAGGACGACGCCCGACGTGCTGCTGTAGATGGAGATGAACCCGGTCGTGAAGGCCATCACGGCGGTCACGGTGTTGGCGGTCGACACACCGGCGAGGACGCGGGTGAAGAGCTCGAGGCCGCCGGTCTCGTCGAGCACGGAGATGAGGACCGTGACGCCGCAGACCATCATGATCACGCGCCAGGGCATGATCTTGACCGCTTCCGATTCGTCGCCCGCCTTGAGCAGCGCGAGGACGATGGCGCAGGCGTAGGCGCCGAGCCCGACGTTGACGTCGAACAGGATGACGCCGGCCAGGAGCGTCCCGATGACGCCGATGGTGATCCAGTGCTGGCGCTGGAAGCTTCCGGCGCCATCGCCCGCCGCGCCGGCCCCGGCCGCGCCGCTCGCGCCCGACGCCGCACCCGCCGCTCCGCCGCCCGCTACGCCCGTGCCGTCCGTCCCCTCCCGCGTCGGGACGACCAGCGCGCCCTTGTGGTAACGGCCCAGCAGGCGCCAGCCTCCAAGCAGGAAGTAGGCGACGAAGACCACCACCAGGTGGGCCATCATGTTGTTCAGGTAGGTCGAGATCTCGTAGCCCCCGAGTCCGATCTCCTCCATCACGCCGTTGACGATGACGCCGGTCGGCGCGATGGGGGAGAGCGAGCCCGCGTTCGACCCGTTCCCGATCATGATCGCCATCAGGAACGCGGGGATGCCGACCTGCCCCGCCACCGCCATCCCCATCGGGGCCATGAGCGCCGTGGCGGCGATGTTGCCGGGGCCGATCGACGCGAGCACGAAGGAGAGCAGGAAGAACATCATCGGCATCACGCCGACGTTGCCGCGGCAGAGCAGCACCGCCTTGTGCGCGATGAGGTCGAGCGTGCCGTTGGCCTGCGCCTGCGAGAAGAGCAGCGTCACCCCGGCCAGGGTCAGGAAGAGCCGCGTCGGGAACCCGCCCATGACCTCCGCGGCGCTCATCCCGGCGAAGTAGACGCCGACCACCCAGGCGAGCGAGATGGCGAGGAACCCGACGTGCAGCCGGATCGTGCAACTGACGACGATGGCGACGGCCAGCGCGCCGAGCGAGAGGGTGGCCACGTCCATGGGCGGGCAGTATAGCCGCTGGGAGCTTCCCGCCGGGGCACGGTACCGACCTCGCGGACCGGAATCGCCGGGAGCACCGGCGGTTTCGAGCGAGGGGCGCGGTACGATGGGAGCGCCGTCGGCCAGCGACCGGCGGCTGGGAGCCTGCGCCGCAGCACGTGCCGCCGGGCAGCGCGCCCGCGCGGACCGCGACCGCCCGTCAGGACGCGCCGAAGGCAGCGATTCGGATGCACGTCATCATCGTCGGCGGCGGGGAGATCGGCTTCCCCCTGGCCGAGGCGCTCGCCACCGGGCACGACGTCTTCGTCGTCGATCCCGACCCGGCCGCGGGAGAGCGTCTGGCGGACACCGACGTCGGGTTCGTGGGCGGCAGCGGCGCCAACCCCGAGGTGCTGCGGCGCGCGGGCATCGAGCGGTGCGGGGTCCTGATCGCGGCGACGCGTCTGGACGAGGTGAACTTCCTCTGCTGCGCCCTCGCCAGCAAGCTCGGCGCGCCGCGGACCATCTGCTTCGCCAGCCGGGAGGACCTGCTGACGGGCGGCGCGCGCGGCCTGCAGCAGCACTTCGGCATCGACGAGGTCATCTGGCCCGAGGCCGAGCTCGCCGCCCACATGGAGCGCGTGGTCCTGGCGCCGGGCGCGACCGACGCCGGGGTGTTCGTCGGCGGCCGGATCGAGCTGCTGGAGTATCGGCTCGGAGACGGCTCGCCGCTGGTCGGAGCGCCCGTCTCGTCGCTCGATCTGCCGCCCGGCGTGGTGATCGTCGCCGCGGAGCACGAGCTCTCCATTCGCATTCCCCGCGGCGGAACGCGGCTCGAGGCGGGAGACAAGGTGGTGCTGCTGGGGGTTCGGGAGGGGATGGCGGAGCTCCGCGCGCGCATGGCGCCCGGTGCCGGCCGGGGGATGCTCCGCGTGGCCATCATCGGCGCAGGCGACGTCGGCTGGCGGTTGGCGCAGCGTCTGGATCAGGCCGGGGGAATCGAGCTGCGGGTGATCGAGCGCGACCGGCAACGGGGCGAGCGGCTGGCCGCGACCCTGCGGCGGGGCCTCGTCCTCGAGGGCGACGGGACGGACCTGGCCCTGCTCGAGTCGGAGGACATCGGCCGCAGCGACGTGCTGGTGTCGGTCATCGACAACGACGAGCGCAACCTCCTCGCCTCGCTCCTCGGCCGGCAGCTCGGCGCGCGGAAGGTCATCACGCGTGTCGGCAATCCGGCCAACCACCGGCTCTTCGAGCGGGTCGGCATCGACGTCGCGCTGTCCGCGTGCGGCTCCGCGGTCACGTCCGTGGTCCACGGCATCGACGGCGGCCGGAGCAGCCTGCTGGCCATCCTGCAGGAGGGGCAGGCCCGCGTGGTCGAGCTGACCGCGCCACCGGGGCTGCGGCCGACGGCGGTGCGGGACCTGCCGCTGCCGCGCGAGGCCGTCGTCGGCACCGTGCTCCGCGACGGCCGCGTCTTCGTGCCGGGCGGCGGCGACCGGGTCGAGGGCGGCGACCAACTGATCGTCTGCTGCACGGAGGCAGCGCTCCGGGACGTCCGGGATGTCTTCGCCGGCCCCTGACGCTCCCGGTCGGACGCACTGCCCGGGTCGCGGGCGGCGCCCGCCATGCGCCTGATCAACGTAGTCCACGTTGCCGGCCGCATCTGCCGGATCTTCGGGACCGCCTTCGCCGTCCCCGCCGCCGTGGCGGCATGCTACGGGGAGTGGTCGGACGTTCCCGGCTTCCTGCTCGGCGGCGCCGTCACGGGCGGGCTCGGTCAGCTCGCAGTCGTGGCCTCGCGGGACGCCGACGAAGACCTGCGGCGCATCGAGGCCCTGTCGGTCGTGGCGGGCGTCTGGCTGGTCCTCGCCTTCCTGTGCTCGATCCCCTACGTGTGGGTCGGCTTCGGCATCGTCGACGCGCTGTTCGAGTCGATGTCGGGCATCACGACCACCGGCGCAACGATCCTGACCGACTACACCGCGCCGGGGCGGGGCCTGTTCTTCTGGCGCGCGATGACGCAGTGGATCGGCGGCATGGGGGTCATAACCCTCGTCGTGGCCGTGCTGCCGCGCCTCGCGCACGGCGTCCACCGGCTCTTCGCCGCCGAGGCGCCGGGGCCGACGGCGGAGCGCCTGGCGCCGCAGATCCGCAAGACCGCCGCGTCGCTGTGGCGTCTCTACGCGGGACTTACCGCGGTCGAGGCGCTCGCCCTCGCGGCGGCCGGAATGTCGTGGTACGACGCCGTGTGCCATGCGATGACGACGCTCTCGGCGGGCGGCTTCTCGCCGCACCCGGAGTCGATTCGGGGCTACGACAGCGCCGCCATAGAGTGGATCGTCTGCCTGTTCATGCTGCTCGCCGGGGCCAATTTCGCGCTGCAGTACCGCGCGCTCGCAGGACGCCCCGGCGTGCTGGCGCGCGACGACGAGCTGCGCGTGTACGCCGTCGTCGCCGCGCTGGCGACGGCGGCGCTCGCGGCCTTCCTGTGGTGCGTCGAGACCGACGAGGCGCCCCTGCGGCGCGCGGTGTTCCAGGTGCTGTCGATCCTGACCACCACCGGCTACGCCTCCGCGGACTTCGCCCTCTGGGCCGACCGGACCCAGCTCGTCCTCCTGGCCCTCATGTTCATCGGCGGCTGCGCCGGGTCGGCGGCCGGCGGCCCCAAGGTGCTGCGGCACCTGATCGCCGCGCGCTTCACGTTGTGCGAGCTGTGGCGCACGCATGTCCGGCGGCGCGAACGGCTGGTGGC
>JAPOWL010000038.1 GCA_026707615.1 Acidobacteriota bacterium
GGCATCCAGTCGGCCGGGGTGCAGGAATAGGGATCTTCGCCGGCCACGGCGCGTTTCGCCATGCAGCGCAGCCGGGGCAGCGGGCCGAAGCCGTTGGCCAGGATGACGCCTTCCTGGTCGACAAGCACGTAAGTCGGGAAGCCGCGGACGGCGAGGCTCCGCTCGACGTCGCTGCCCAGGCCCACGTGCCAGTTGTACCAGGGCATCGGCTCCCGCTCCATCAGGTCGGTCACCACCGCGAGCTCCTCGTCGACGCTCACCGCGAGCAACGCGAATCGATCCGCGGGGAGATCGGCGACCAGAGCGCGAAGCTCGGGCAAAGCGACGATGCAGGGCACGCACCACGTGGCCCAGAAGTCGATCAGCAGGACCCGGCCGCGGTATGCCGACAGCGGTTCCTCGCGTCCGTCGAGCCGACGACCGGTCAACTCCGGCAGGGTGCCTCCCACGGTCGCATATCGGATGCTGGCGACCAGTTCCGCCTCGGCCTCCCCGAACGTGCGGGCGGCCTGCGGCGTGCCGCCATTCGCAGCGAACGGCACGCCCTCCACTCCGGCGCTCAGGCCCGTCGCCGCCGCCAGGGCGCGCTCCCGAAGCGCCGCCCAGTCGTCCGGCAACGCCTGGAACGGATCGTTGATCCGGCGCATCAGCCCGGACGCCACGTAGTACCGCGCCCCGGCCCGGAGCTCGGGGTCTTGCGCGCTCTCCGCCACCTCCTCGAGGAACGCCCCGATCGGCTCGCTGTCGCCCCCGTAGCGCCCGCGGTCCAGCGCCCGCAGGACGTCCGGCCACCCGTCGAAGTCGGGCGCATGCTCCAGAAGAGCCCGGGCCCCGGCCACGAGGTGCCGGTCGTCACCCGGACCCGTCGACCAGTCCTCGCTGCTCAGGAACTCCGCCGCCTCCACCGTCCGCGCGTGCCCTCCCCCGGCCGCGAGAATGGCCCGGGCGGCGGCGACGGCCCGGATGGCGCTCGGCCGGGTGGCGGACTCGCGCGGGGCGCCATCCCGAGCTCCGTCCCCCGCGGCCTCGCTGACCCGACGCCACCACTCGCTCCGGTCGTCCACGTACTCCTGCACCACCGACCAGTCGGCGCCGACGTGAGCGATCAGCGCAACCCACGTCGGGTCCTCGGACGAGCGGAGCATCGCTCCCGCGGCGGCGGCAGCGGGACCGGCTTCGACCGCCGCGTTCTCCATCTCCGGCCTCACCGCAGCGGGATTGCGCCACCGCTCGATGAGGAACTCGGCCGCCTCGACGGTCCGCGGTCCGCCCGCGTCGACGATCGCCCGGGCCGCGTCGACGGCCGCGGTCGCGTCCGGCATCGCCCCATGCGCTTCCTCGGCCTCGCGCATTCGCTCCTCGAGCGGGCCCGAGCCCGTCAGCAGGATGCTCCGGATGTCGCCGGCCCGCTCCTCCCACGCGGCTTGCTCGTCGAGGTAGCCCTGGACCACCGCCCAGCGCTCCTCGTCGGGGCCGCCGCCGGACGCACAGGCGGCAGCGAACGCGAGACCAACGATCACCACCGCGCCGTGGAGCGAACGCCGATGCCCCGGATGGTTCGTTCTCACGCTGCCTCCCTGCTTCGATCGGATCGACGTGGCGGCCCGTCGCGGCGCCGCCCCGCCGGCACCGCCCGGTTCAGCCCGCTCGTGGATGGCGGTGGCTACCCCACGGTGTCCGGCATCCAGTCGGCCGGGGTGCAGGAATAGGGATCTTCGCCGGCCACGGCGCGTTCCGCCATGCACCGCAGCCGGGGTAGCGGCCCGAAGCCGTTGGCCAGGATGACGCCGTCCTCGTCCGCGAGCAGATAGGTGGGGAAGGCGCGGACGGCGAGCCGCCGTTCGATGTCGCTCCGCAGACCGGCGTGCCAGTTGGGCCACGGCATCGGCTCGGTCGCCATGAAGTCGGTGACGGTGGTCAGCTCCTGGTCGACGCTGACCGCCAGCAGAGCGAACCGATCGTCGGGCAGCTCGGCAACCAGGTCGCGCAGCTCCGGCAGGGCGGCGATGCACGGAACGCACCACGTGGCCCAGAAGTCGATCAGCACGACGCGGCCGCGGTAGGCGGACAGCGGCTCCTCGGTCCCGTCGAGCTGGCGCCCGATCAGCTCCGGAAGCGTGCCGCCCACGGTCGCGTGGCGGATGATGTCGATGAGGTCGGCCTCCGCTTGGGCGAAGGTGCGGGTCTCCGGTGCGACGCCCTCGCTGAAGCTCGGCTCCCGGTCGAACGTCTCCTCCTCCACCCCGACGCTGAGCCCGGTTGCCGCCGCGAATGCGCGCTCGCGGCGCCCGGCGCGGTCCTCCGCGGAAGACTCCAGGTCGTTGGCCCCACGGACCAGGCCGGCCGCGACGTAGTACCGCGCCGAGGCCCGGAGCACGGGATTCTCCGCGTCGGACGCCATCTCCTCGAGCAGCTCCCCGATCGACTCCCCGCCGTCGCGGAAGAAGCTGCGCGTGCCGTCCAGCGACCGCAGGAGAGACGGCCATTCCTCGTGATCGGGAGCATGAACGAGCAGGGCCCGGGCCCCCGCGACGACATGCCGGTCGGCCCCGGGCGTCCGGGCTCCCTGCTCCATCAGGAACTCGGCCGCCTCCACGGTCTGCGGGTGCTCGCCGGCGTCGAGGATCGCCCGGGCCGCGGCGACGGCGACGATGGCGCTGGGCGCGTCATCGGCCGGGCGGACCCCGCCGCCGTCCTGCGACTCCTCCCGAAGACGCGCGAACCAGGCGGATTGATCGTCCAGGTAGGACTGGACGATCTCCCAGTCGGCGTCCATGTGGTCGATCAGCGACGTCCAGATGGCGTCGTCGGCCGCCCGGCGTCGCTCCGCCCTCTCCGCGGGGGACTCGGCGGCCGCCCCTTCCGGCTCTGGCTCCAACGCGAGCGGGCTCCGAGATCGCTCGAGGAGGAACTCGGCCGCCTCGATGGTCCGGGGCCCGCCCGTCGCGAGGATTGCCTGCGCCGCGTCGACGGCCGCGGTCGCGTCCGGCAGCGCCCCGTGCTGCTCCTCGGCGCTGCGCAGAGCTTCCTCCAGCGAGTTGCTCCCCATAAGGATGCTCTGGAGGTCGCCGGCCCGTTCCTCCCAGGCGCTCTGCCGGTCGAGGTACTCCTGCACGACGTCCCACCGCTCTTCGTTGGGGCCCCCGCCCGACCCGCAGGCGGCCGCGAACAGGAGACCGACAATCGCCGCGACCCCATGGATCGCGCGCCGATGAACCGGAGTCGTTCTTCTCACGCTGCCCTCCTCGCTCGATCGGGTCAACGTAGCGCCCGTTCCCTTCCTGAACCTACCGCGACCCGGCGTTGGGGGGCCAGCTCTCAGCGCTACCGCAGCGTGAAGTTGACGGTCACCGTCATCAGGATGGAGACGGGCTCGCCGTCAACGAGCGTGGGCTCCCACCGCCACTGCTCCACCGCGTCGATCGCGGCCTGGTCGAGCTCCGGCACGGAACGCAGAACCTCGATGTCGTCCACCGCGCCCGTCGGGTCGATGGTGGCGTCCAGTATGACGACGCCCTCGATGCCGGCCGCCTTCGCGGCGGGGGGATAGGTCGGCGGGGCATCGTGGATCTTCCGGGGCGGCACGACCCCGTTTCCGATGCGGACAGGCTCGTTCGGGTCGTCGGCGAGCCGGTCGGGGTCATCGGGCAGGGTCCGCAGTTCTTCGAGTGCCGTCTGCGTCTGTTCCATCTGCTCCAGCATGGTCTTGAGGGCGGCGACCACCTCTTCCAGGGTCTCCCCGCGAATGGTCACCGTCACGCCGGTCGGGCCTGACGTCAAGTTGGCGGTTGTCCGGGGCGAGGACGGCTCCGTCTGCGGTTCCTGCCCGACCGCATCGGCAACCTGCAGGCCGGCGACGAAGATCGCGGCAGCAACGAGCGCGCCCAGGCTCCCGAGTCGTGCGAGGCGAGTCATCGGGCGTCGCCCGCATCCTTGCGACCTCTGCCTTCGCCCTGACCGTCGCGGCCTCCGCCGCCGC
>JAPOWL010000220.1 GCA_026707615.1 Acidobacteriota bacterium
GGAACTTCACCTCCTGAACCCGCGCATGTTACTACGCTTCTCACTCCGGGCCGAAGATCGACAGCAGGTGGCCGTCGGGATCGCGAAAGTTCGCGGCCCAGGACTCCCCCGTGACGTTGGCCGGTTCCCGCAGGAACGCGACGCCCTTCTCCCGCAGCGCCGCGTAGGCCTCCCGCACGCTGTCGACCGACAGCACGACCTCCGTGGGCCCCGGCTGTTCCGCGAGCCGGGCGTGGGCCGCGCTGAGGCAGAGCGTGGCGGGTCCGGTCTCCAGGAAGACGAACCCGGGGATCTCCTGCTTGACGGCCAGACCCAGCGTGTCCTCATAGAACGCGCGCGCGCGTTCCAGGTCGGACGCACCCAGCATGACGTTGGCGATTCCGGTGCTGGTCAGTGGCGATGTCCCTGCGATTGCGGCCCTTCATTCCGCCCGTTGGACTACGAAGCGGCGCGCCTTCATCTCGAATCGAGGCAGCGTGCCGGCGGGGACCGACCTGACGGCTACCGTCAGGGACAGCGCGTCCCGCAGGCGCTGCCCGGCCAGCGCCGCCGTGGTCGCGGCGTCGGCGCCGGCTCGAACCTCGAGATCCACGTCGATCTCCCGTTGGGAGCCGGCGGCGCGAATCGTGCAGCGGTACTCGACGATCGCATCCACGGCGCGCAGGACCGACTCGACCGCGGCCGGATAGACGTTCACGCCGCGCACGTTGACCATGTCGTCGGCCCGCGCGACGATCCCCCCGACGAGGCGCGCGAAGGTGCGTCCGCACGAGCATGGCTCGCCGGTGCGGACGACGAGGTCGCGCGTGCGATACCGAATCAGCGGGCTGGCCAGCCGCCCGAGGTTGGTGACGACGAGCTCGCCCTGCCGTCCGTCGGGAACGGGAGCTCCGGTGGCCGGGTCGATCACCTCGGCGATGTACTCCTGCTCGTTGACGTGCATGAAGCCGGGGCCCTCGAGACACTCGAAGCCGATCGGGCCCACCTCGGTCAGCCCGTGGTGATCGAGGACGCGCGCTCCCCAGCCCACCTCGATGCGCCGGCGCGTTGCCGGGATGCTGCCGCCCGGCTCACCCGCCACGATGATCGTGCGGACCGCACCCGTCGCCGGCGGAGCTCGGTCCGGCGCGGCGCGCGCCACGTCGAGGAGCCGCAGCGCGTAGGTCGGCGTGCAGCAGATGACCGTCGGGGCTAGCGTCTCGATCAGGGCGAGGCGCTGCTCGCTCGTCATGCCACCGGCCGGAATCGCGTGCGCGCCGATCTCGGTCGCCGCGTCGAACGCCGTCCAGAAGCCCAGGAACGGCCCGAACGAAAAGGGGAAGAAGATGCGGTCCCGTCCCGTGACCCCTGCCGCGCGGTAGACCGCCTTCCAGCAGTCGAGCATCCACTGCCAGCTCTCGGGCGTGTCGATCCAGCGGAGCGGTCGGCCGGTGGTCGACGAAGTCTGGTTGTAGCGCGTGTAGCGCTCGAGCGGGTAGGTCGGCACCGTCCCCCACGGCGGCGACGCGGCCTGGTCGGCGATCAGCTCGGCCTTCGTCGTGAACGGCAGGCGCTCCAGGTCCGCGGGCCGCGTCACGCCCGCGCCGTCGACCCCGGCCGCGCCGAGCTTGCGACGGTAGAAGGCGTTGCTCTCGAGCACGATCCGGAGGAGGGCCTGCAGCCGCTCGCCCTGCCGGGCCGCCAGCGTCGCGCGCGGCAGGCATTCCTCGTCCGGTGGCCTGGCGTTTCGCGGAGGCATCGGCTTGGCGTGGGGGCGGCGCGATTGCGCGGCACGTTCAGGCGTCGGGGGCGGGCATCGCGGCCTCGAAGCGTTCGGCAATCTCCGGCGGGATCGGCGTCGAGCGGAACGGCGCGCCCGGCCGCTTGTCGATGCACGCCACGGTCAGGCTGCCGGTCGCGATCGCGTGCCCGTCCTTCGTCACCTCGGTGGCATAGCGAATCGACTTCTCGCCGACCCTTGCGATGCGGATGTGGACCTCGAACTCGTCCTCGAACCGCAGCGGCCGGTGGAAGTCGAAGGAAGCGGCGACGCGCGGAAAGCCGACCACGGCGTCCCGCGGCGCGATGCTGAGGCCGACGGATCGCCAGAGCGCGTGCTCCGCCTCCTCCATGTAGCGGTAGAACCACGAGAAGTGCACGATGCCGGCCGTGTCGGTCTCGTGGAACTGCACGCGCCGTCGGAGTCGGTACTCGCTCGCCACGCGCACATTCTATGCCGGCCCTGCGGGCGCCCCGCGGGCTGCCGGCCGCCAGCGCCGCGCCGTCTCGCGGAGCGGCGTGAGCCTGCGCATCCCCGCCCGGCTGGTCCGGGAGGCTGCGCCGCGGGGACGATTCAGCCGCTCCGGCTCGCCGGCAAGGCGGCCGGGCCATCGCGCGGCCTCTTCGGCCTACGTGCCGCTGGCGGCAGGCACGGCCGGTGCCGCGCTCGACGTGCGGGCGGAGAACTCCTGCAGGGCGTCGAACAGCGGACCGAGGTCGGCGAAGACGTTCCCGACCAGGGCGTCGACCAGCCGCGGGTGCAGGTCCGGGTGGGCCCGGATGAAGTCCCGGAAGCTGAAGGACTGGTTGTAGAAAGACAGCACGAGCTGCCGGAACTGGTCGAGCGCCCAGCGCATGTCGCGCTCGTAGTCGGCGAACGTCGCCGCCGTCACCCCGCCCTCGCCGTCTGCGAGGCCGCGGTGGACGGCGTCGGCGGCCATCTCGCCGCTCTTGAGGGCCATGAAGAGGCCGGTGGAGAAGACCGGGTCGAGGAACGAGAACGCGTCGCCGGCCAGACAGAAGCCGTCGCCGCCGATCGCCTCGGCGCGGTAGCTGAACTCCCCGGTGACGCGGACGCGTTCCACCCGCGTGCCGGGGCTCAGGTGGTCGGCGATCCAGATGCAGTCGGCCGCCTCGCGCGCAAAGATCGCTTCCGGGTCCCGCGTGTCGCGGTACAGGTAGTCCGCCTCGGCGACGACGCCGACGCTGACGATGTCGTCCGGCAGCGGGATGTACCAGAACCAGCCCTTCTCGGGGATGTAGGCGACCGTCGTCGCCCCCTCGTCGAGTCCCGGGTCGCGCTTCGCGCCCCGGTAGTAGGTGAAGATAGCGATCTTCGTGAGGTCGGGGTCGCGGCGCTTCCACCCGAGCTTCGAGGCCAGGAACGTGTCGCGCCCGGAGGCGTCGATGACGGCGTCGGCGTGGATGGTCCGCGACCCGCCGCCCGCCTCGTCCGCCCGAACTCCGACGGCGCGGTCGCCGTCCCTCAGCAACTCGCGAACGGCGACTCCCTGGAGCACGTCGGCGCCCTTGGCCCGCGCGTTGTCGAGCAGCATCCGGTCGAAGTCGCTGCGCCGCACCTGCCAGGTCGTCGAGCAGGGGTGCTTGATCGTCTCGAAGAAGTAGAACGGCTGCGAGACCTTGCCCGACGTCGAGACGAACTGCACGCTGTACTTCTTCGGGCAGGCTGCCTCTGCGAACCAGTCGAGCACGCCGAGCCGCTCGAACGTGAACCAGGTGTACGGCATCAGCGACTCGCCGATGTGGTAGCGGGGGAAGGCCTCGCGCTCCAGCACCGCGACGCGCCGGCCGTGCTGCGCCAGCACGGTTCCCGCGGTGGCCCCCGCGGGTCCGCCGCCGATGACCACGCAGTCGTAGCGCTGCTCGGTGCCCATCGAATCGATTATCGCATCACGAGCGGGAGCACCTCGACGATGTCCCCGATGCGCGCCCCCCCGTGCAGGACCTCGGTGCGCCGCCCGTAGAGGGGGCGCGGCTCGCGCATCCAGAAGACGCCCATCATTTCCGGGTTCGGGGTCACCCGCAGGAAGGCCCTGACGTGGCTGGCGTACTCGAAACGACCTTCGCGCAGGATCCGTCCCAGAGGGACCTCGTTGTTCAGGATCTGTCCGCGAATCTCGTCGCTGAACGCGTCGAGCCGCATCCGGATCGCCCCCATCTCGACCGGCTGGCCGGCGTACTCCTGCACCAGCAGC